>CAZZZJ010000173.1:0-6702 GCA_964658355.1 Beijerinckiaceae bacterium | reverse complement strand
TCGGCGGGTCGTTCGAGGGCCTCGGTTTCCATCTCACTCTTTTCCTTCCGAAACGGCATCGTCCGTTCAGGCATCCCCGGCCGGCGCGAGAGCCGGTCGCCGAGGGACGCCACATACTTTCCCGAAAATCGAAGCATCTCTAAGGCAGTTTCACGATCATTGCGGCAGCCTTGACAGGAACCGGTCATGATCTCGTCGCAAATCATTCGTGTCTCATTGTCCACCATTAAGGAGCGGATCAGGCACGAACGCTTCAGGACTTCAACTCGTCTTCGCAAAACTCTGATCTTGAGGAATGACCATTCCGTTAGCGCCTGCGCCGGATCGATACGGTGCGGCGCCGCACCTTGACCATTCCCGTCCGAGAACGTTGAAGCGTTTCGGCTGAACGCCACGTTAAGGGGCGACGGCTCGCGAGTCGGCCGCGCGCGTCCGTTTCGTCTGTCGGAGAGATCGTCATCGTGCCGGACCGTTTCGCGCGCCTCGTGATGGCCGCCATCCTGGCGTTGCTGGCGCTGTTCGTCGCGCAGCCCTACGTGACCGCCTTCCTGTTCTCCCGGGAGGTTCCCCGCGCGGTTACCGCCCGCGGCGACCTCGCGCCGGCGGAGGCGACCACCGTGGCGCTGTTCGAGAAGGCGAGCCCCTCGGTCGTCCACGTCTTCGCGCAGAGTGCGGCGCGCGGCACCGACCTGATGAGCCTCGACGACGAGTCCGAGCCGGGCCAGGAGGGTGGCCAGTCGGGCAATACGCAGACCGGGACCGGTTTCGTATGGGATGCGGGCGGCCACGTGGTCACCAACAATCACGTCGTCCAGGCGGCGATCCGGTCGGGCGGGTCGATCTCGGTGCGCCTGTCGTCGGGCGAGGTGGTGGCCGCGACCGTGGTCGGCGCCGCACCGGCCTACGACCTCGCCGTGCTGCGCCTCGGCCGCGTCGCGAAGGCGCCGCCGCCGCTCGCCATCGGAACCTCGTCCGACCTCAAGGTCGGGCAGTCGACCTTCGCCATCGGCAACCCGTTCGGCCTCGACCACACGCTCACCACCGGCGTGATCAGCGCGTTGCAGCGGCGCCTGCCGACGAGCGAGGGTCGCGAGCTGTCCGGGGTGATCCAGACCGATGCGGCGATCAACCCCGGCAATTCCGGCGGGCCTCTGCTCGATTCCGCCGGCCGCCTGATCGGCGTCAACACCGCGATCTTCTCGCCCTCGGGCGCCAGCGCCGGCATCGGCTTCGCGGTGCCGGTCGACGTGGTCAACCGCGTGGTCCCCGACCTGATCCGCAACGGGCGCGTGCGCAATCCCGGCATCGGCATCATCGCCGGTCAGGAGGCCACTGCGGCGCGGCTCGGCATCGACGGCGTGGTGGTGCTCCGCGTCCTGCCCGGGTCGCCGGCCGCCGCCGCAGGCCTGCGCGGCGTCGACCCGCAGACCGGGACGATCGGCGACATCATCGTCGGCGTCGGCGACCGCCCCGTGCATCGGCTGGCCGACCTCACCGCGGCGATCGAGGCGGCGGGCCTCGGCCAGCCGATCGATATTGCGATCGAGCGGGACGGTCGCGCCCGACGCGTCCGCATCACGTCGGCGGACGTCGCGGAGAGACGGCCATGAGCGCGCGCGTCGCACCCTGGATCGGACTGGTCTTCGGCCTCGTCGCCGGCGGCATCGCCGCGGAGGCCGCCGAGAGGCCGGCACGCCCTCGTCTCTGCCCGGAAGACGCACCGGAGGGCGTGCGCCTGCCGCCGCGGCCGGGCTGCGGATCGCGCGACGCCACGGCACCGAGACGCGACACGGGCTTCGGGGAGATCCTGCCGGGCACCGGCATCCGGATTGGCGGGCGGGCGAGTTCCACGTTCGACGCGAGGCGCTGAGAGATGCTTCTCGCTCTCGGCCTTATCGCGTGCTTCGGATTCTGGTGGCTCGGCCGGAAGGGCGGGCGGGTGGACGCCCGGCTGTTGCGGCGGGCCGGCGCCTGGGGGGCCCTCGCGCTTGCGTTTCTTCTCCTGCTGCGCGGCCAGGTCGGCCCGGCGCTGATCCTCGGGCTCGGCGGCGTCTGGCTGCTCGAAGGGCCGGAGGCGCTGGCCGCCCGGCTGAAGCGGCTGGTCCCGACCGCCATGCCATGGCGGCGTCGGCATCGGACGGCCCGCGTCGATTTCATCCTCGGCGACGACGGCCGCGTCGGCGACGGGATCGTACGCGGCGGACCGCTCGGCGGCCGCCGCCTCGAAGGGCTCGCGGTCGCCGACCTCGTCGCATTGCTGGCGGCCTGTCGTGCGCAGGATCCGGGCGCGGTCGTTCCCCTAGAGGCGTATCTCGACCGCCGGCATCCCGGCTGGCGTGTAGACGCTGAGCGTGACGGCGACGCGGGGCCGCGCCGCCCGCCGCAGCCAGGGGCGATGACGCAGGACGAGGCCTATCAGGTCCTGGGGCTTGAGCGCGGGGCGACCCCAGAGGCCGTCCGCACGGCTCACCGGACGCTGATGAAGCGGGCCCACCCCGACCAGGGGGGAAGCGCCGAGGGTGCGGCCCGCGTCAACGCGGCCCGCGACAGGCTGACGAACCGACATCGCTGATACTCCACGCGCGTTGCCAGATAGGGGACGTATGCGCCGGGGGCGGAGTGCGCCACCGGCGTGGGGACGATCGCAACGGCGGAAGCCGTCGATCGCGGAATCGTCACGGTCGAACGGACCGCGACGGCGCCGTCGATGGGATCAGCTGCGGGTGGCGAAGCAGCTGAAGCCGCTGCGCTTCAGGGCGGAGCAGGCATCCTGCGCCGCATCCTGCTCCTGGAAGCCGGAGAACCGCGCGCGGTAGAGCGTGGCGCCGCTGTGCTCGACCTTGACCGTGTAGGCCGCGGCCTTC
Organism: Beijerinckiaceae bacterium; assembly: GCA_964658355.1. Classification (GTDB taxonomy): domain Bacteria; phylum Pseudomonadota; class Alphaproteobacteria; order Rhizobiales; family Beijerinckiaceae; genus Methylobacterium. The sequence continues at coordinate 3,838 of CAZZZJ010000173.1, read as the reverse complement.
GAGAGGCTGCCGCCCCCCTTCGCCTTCGCGTCGGCGAGCATCGCCTTGGCTTTGCCCTCGTCGTCCATGGCCCCGAGCTGGATCACCCAGGCGGTCGGGACGATCTTCGGGCCGGCAACGGGCTTCGGTGCCTCGGTGCGGGCGGTCGGGCCGTCGGCGGAAGCGATGCGCTGGTCGGATTTCCGAGCGCCGCCGGGAAACGCCGCCTGTCCGGTCGAGGGCGCGGCATAGGCCTGAGCCGCCTTCGGCAGGGGCTGCGGACCGGCCTTCCAGGCGCCGGCGCTGCCGGGGGTCGCGGTCGAGCGACGCGGCGCGATGTCGAGGGGTTGGCCGGCATCGGTCGAGGAGGTGGTCTCGACCTCGTCGTCCTCGGCGGAGGCCAATTGCGTGCGGGTTCGCGAGACCGAGTCGGCGACGACGGCCGGCCGGGCACGCTCGGCGACCTCGACGGTCGGCGGCGCCTGACGGGCGCCGGCATAGGCGCGCGGCAGGCTCCCGCGGACGAGATCGGCCATGATCCGGTCGCGGCTGGCGCCCGACTTGCCCCCGAGCACGATCGCGACGATCTGGCGGTCGTCGGACTTGGCCGCCGTCATCAGATTGAAGCCGGAATCGCGGGTGTATCCGGTCTTGATGCCGTCGACGCCCTCGACGTTGCCGAGGAGATGGTTGTGGTTGCCGATGGTGCGCCCGCGGAAGGCGAAGGACCGGGTCTGGAAGTAGCGGTAGTAGCGCGGGAAGCGATCCTGGATCGCACGGGCCAGCACGGTGAGGTCGCGCGCCGTCGTCACCTGCTCGGAATCCGGCAGGCCGGAGGCGTTGGCGTAATGCGTGCGGCTCATGCCCAACGCGTGGGCCTTGGCGGTCATCAGCTCGGCGAAACGCTCCTCGGAGCCGGCGATGTTCTCGCCGATGGCGCAGGCCACGTCGTTGGCCGACTTCGTGACGATCGCCTTGATCGCGTCCTCGACGGCGATGGTCTGGCCGGGGCGCAGGCCGAGCTTCGACGGAGCCTGCGCGGCGGCGTGGGCCGAGATGGTGAGTTCGGAATCGAGGGCGAAGCGGCCCTTCTCCATCTGCTCGAACAGCAGGTAGAGGGTCATCACCTTGGTGATCGAGGCCGGGTGCCGGAGCGCGTCCTCGTTCACCGCATGCAGCGTGCGGCCGGACTTCACGTCGACGACCATGGCGGCGTAGGGCGGATTGTAGCCGCCACCGGGGCGGACATGGCGGCCGTGGCGGCGCGCTTCGGCGGGAGAGGCCAGCGCGGTGAGGACGGCGGCGGCGGCCAGCACGGCCGGAATGGTGGGCACGGTCCGGGAGCGACTTGAAACGCTACGCATCACGACTCATTGCCCTCGACAGACCGGCCGGAACCGGTTTGCATCGCACCATCCACGTCCGACGCGCCGCCGGCGTGGCCCGTTCACGTCTGTCAAACACGCTACGGCGATGCGGTTACGGCGCAGTTAATGGAGATCGCCCGAATCGCGACCTGTTTTTGCATCGCAGACCGGATTGACGCCTGATGGTGCAGTGCACAAATATGGAGGGCCGACGTCGATCGCGTGAAATCGGCACGGCTCGGCATTCGCGAGGCCGGACGGCGTAGCCGCCGCGCCGCAGGAGACCCGTCATGACCCCATCCTTCGTTCCGAACGGCGACGCCGTCCGCAAGAGCCTCGACGGCGCCAAGGCCGGCGCCGCCGCGCTGAGCCAGAGCATCGGCGCCGCCTCCCGCACCGGCCAGACCATCGGAATCGAATGGATGGACTATCTCAAGCAGGTCAGCTCGGAGGTCGCCGCGACCACCGAGAAGGTCGCGAAGGCCGGAAGCCCGGCCAAGGCGATCGAGCTGCAGAGCGCCTTCGTGAAGGCCTCGGGTGAGCAGTTGATGGCCCGCGCCGCGACGTTCCGCGACCTCTACGCGACCCTGGCGCAGGACATGGCCAAGCCCTTCACGGCCCTGGCGCAGCGAAACGCGGCCTGAGGCGAGTACGGGGGCGGCGACGCCGCTTCCGGACAGTTGCGCACAGACGACTGGCGAAACCGTATGCCGCTCTCTAGATTGGCCTCGACGCGGCCGGGCTCCTCGCAGCGACGCGAGTAGCCCCGGTCGCCACGCCAGGAGCCGGTTCGATCACGATGACAGACGTCCCGATGCGGGGCACCGCTCATCCCCACGTCCTCACGCGGCTGCCTCCCCTCGCGGCCGCACGGATCGCGACGGTCGCCTCGGACCCGAGGGCGCCGGGGGGCGACGATCGCTCGAATACAGCGATCATCACGCGCACCAAGCCGAAGACCAAGCGGCCGAGCCTGTATCGGGTGCTGTTGCTCAACGACGACTATACGCCGATGGAATTCGTCGTGCTGGTCGTCGAGCGCTTCTTCAACAAGACCCAGGAAGACGCCTACCAGATCATGATGCACGTGCATCACAACGGCGTCGGAGAGTGTGGGGTGTTCACCTACGAGGTCGCGGAGACCAAGGTGACGCAGGTCATGGACTTTGCGCGCAAACACCAACATCCTCTGCAGTGCGTTATGGAAAAAAAATAGGCTCACGCAGCACAAAGGCTCGAGCATTGCCCAGCTTCTCACGCAGCCTTGAACAAGCTCTCCACCGCGCCCTGGCGCTGGCCGGCGAGCGCCGGCACGAATACGCCACGCTGGAGCATCTGCTCCTGGCCCTTGTGGACGACCAGGATGCGGCCGCCGTCATGCGCGCCTGCAACGTCGAGATCGACACGCTGAAGCGCAGCCTCGTCGAGTACGTCGACACCGAGCTGTCCAACCTCACCGGCGACGGCCGCCAGGATGCCAAGCCCACGGCCGGGTTCCAACGCGTAATCCAGCGCGCGGTGATCCACGTGCAGTCCTCGGGCCGCGAGGAGGTCACCGGGGCCAACGTGCTGGTGGCGATCTTCGCCGAGCGCGAGAGCCACGCCGCCTACTTCCTGCAGGAGCAGGACATGACCCGCTACGACGCGGTCAACTACATCAGCCACGGCATCGCCAAGCGTCCGGGCGCTTCCGAGGCGAAGCCGGTCCGCGGCGCGGACGAGGAAGGCTCGACCGAGCGGCCGAGCGACGACGGCGAGAGCCGCACGAAGAAGAAGGGCGACGCCCTCGACGCCTATTGCGTCAACCTGAACAAGAAGGCCCGCGACGGAAAGATCGATCCGCTGATCGGCCGCGAGGGCGAGGTCCAGCGCACGATCCAGGTGCTGTGCCGCAGGCAGAAGAACAATCCGCTTCTGGTCGGCGACCCCGGCGTCGGCAAGACCGCGATCGCCGAAGGCCTCGCGCGCAAGATCATCCAGAAGGAGGTGCCCGAGGTCCTGGCCGACGCCACCGTGTTCTCGCTGGACATGGGCACGCTGCTGGCCGGCACCCGCTACCGCGGCGACTTCGAGGAGCGCCTCAAGCAGGTGATGAAAGAGATCGAGGCGCACCCGAACGCGGTGCTCTTCATCGACGAGATCCACACCGTCATCGGCGCCGGCGCCACCTCGGGCGGTGCGATGGACGCCTCGAACCTGCTGAAGCCGGCGCTGGCCGCCGGCACGCTGCGCTGCATCGGCTCGACCACCTACAAGGAGTACCGCCAGTACTTCGAGAAGGATCGCGCCCTGGTGCGCCGCTTCCAGAAGATCGACGTCGCCGAGCCGTCGATCCCGGACGCGATCGAGATCGTGAAGGGGCTGCGGCCGTATTACGAGGAATTCCACAAGCTCAAGTTCACCACCGAGGCCGTGAAGGCCGCGGTCGAACTCTCGGCGCGCTACATCAACGACCGCAAGCTGCCGGACAAGGCGATCGACGTGATCGACGA
>CAZZZJ010000172.1:0-6714 GCA_964658355.1 Beijerinckiaceae bacterium | reverse complement strand
CGCGCGGGATCGTCAGGTCGACGTTCTTGAGGTTGTGCTCGCGTGCGCCGCGCACGGAGATCACGCGCCGGTCGCGCTCGGCGGGCGTCTCGCGGTCGAAGAGGCGTTCGAGCTTCGCGTCGATGCCGGCCTCGGCGGCGGAGGCCTTCACGGCCGCACGCGCCTTCCCGGGCCTCTTGGCGGACGGCGTCGCGACGGGCGACGTCCCGGGGGCCGGCGTCTCGGCGTTCGGCACCTTCGGGGAGGGCGTCTTGGGATCGGGCGTCTTGGCGGCAGCGACGGCTTTGGCCATGGCGGGAGCGGTCTTTCGGGACGTCGGCACGAGCGGGATCCGGCGATCGCGAAAACGATCGCCGCACCGGGTCATGTCGTCCGCCCGAGGCCTTCGGCAAGGTGCGGCGGGCGGGACGCAGGCCCGGCATGCTCTCTCGTCTGCTAGAACGAAATGAGTACGCGGGCAACTCGCCGGCCGTCGCAGGGACCTCTCGGGATGGTCCGCCGTCGCCATCGCCTCGGCGGAGGTGCCCGTGGGCCGTCGGCGGCCGGGTCGGCCGCGTCGTCGGACGTGCCGCCAGAGGCGGGCTCGGGAGCGGCCGGCCGAAGGCCGCATCGCACCCGTTCGCGGGCGGCGACCGGGAACGGAATGTCGCGCCGCGACGCGGGCCGCACCCCCGAGCCGGGCGTGCGGCCCCGGCGGGATTACTGCATCGCCTTGGTCATCGCCTCGGAGGAGGAGGCCTTCGGGTTGGCCTTGCAGTAGGCGCGCATCTTGGCGTCGAGCGCGGAGGCCTGGGGGTCGGCGGCGATCATCGCCTTGTCGGCGGGGCTGAGCGAGGCCTGCGCCTGCGCGTCGGCCTTGAGATAGTCGGCGCAGCTCATGTCGCCGGTCTGGGCCTGGGCCGTGGCGAGGCCGGCGATCAGCAGGCTCGCGGCGAGGATGGTACGGGTCATGATGGCCTCGACAGGGTATGCCCGGCGCCGTCGCGACGGCGCCGGGCGCGTTCAGGGGCCTCGTCTTAGGGGAGCGCCGCGCGCACCGTCTTGATCAGGCGTCCGGAAAGCCTGCCGCCGCGTCCCGATCCGCCGCGCGGTCCGGAGATCGTCGCGCGTGTTCGACCGCGCGTCCCGACCGCGATTCCACGTCCCACGCCGAGACCGCCGCCGGAATCCTGTCGTCCGTGATCGCGAACGGCGCGCCGGCCGGTGCCGGCAACGGCCTCTTTACGGGTTGTGGCGCAGTCGTGCTGTTCAACTTTTCCGATGTAGAGATTGGGTGAGCGCATGGCGGCCGGTGTTCTGACGTCCCTGCGGGGGCGCATCGTGGTCGTGGCGCTGGCGCCCTGCCTCGCCTTCGCGGCGGTGGCGGGCGCCGCGATTTCGGACCGGATGACAGAGCGTGCCGAGGTCGTCCGGGTCGAGGGCTTGGTCGGACTCGCCGCGCGGATCAGCGCCTTCGCGCACGAGGCCCAGCGCGAGCGCGGCGCCTCCAGCCTGTTCCTCGCCTCGAAGGGGGCGCAGTTCAGGGCCGAGCTCGTCGCGCAGCGCGCCAGGACCGACACCGCCCGCCAGGGCCTCGCCGCGGCCGTCGCGGATGGCGCGGCGACCTACTCGACCGCCTTCACGCGGAAGGCCGAAGGCTTCGCGCAGGCGCTCGAGGGCCTCGACGCGCAGCGCAGCGACATCGACGCGCTCAGGCCGACGCCGCCCCAGGCGGCCGCGGTCTATACCGGCCTGATCGGCGAGGGCCTCGGCCTGGTGCGCGCCATGTCCGGCGTCATCGGGCATGTCGGGATCGCCAACCATGCCGCCGCCTACGAAGCCTTCCTGGCCATGAAGGAATATGCCGGGCAGGAGCGCGCCGCCGCCTCGGCCGCCTTCGCCGCCGGCAGCCTGGATCTGGCCGGAACCCGCCGCCTCGCCACCCTCCAGGCCGACCAGGCCACCTACGAGGGCCTGTTCCGGTTCCGGGCGGAGCCTGCGCAGGCCGCCCTGCTCGATGCCAGCGAAGCCGCCGCTCCGGCGCGGGAGGTGGCGCGCCTGCGCAAGGCCGCCCTCGAGACCCTGCCCGGCGAGGCGCTGGCCTTCCGCGACGCTCCGCTCTGGTTCCGTCTCGCGACCCAGCGCATCGACGGCCTCAAGGCGGTCGAGGACCACCTGACCGCCGATCTCAAGGCGGAGGCCGGCAACGTTCGCGCGATCGCCGAACGGGCGCTCGCGATCTGGTCGGGGGCGGCGCTCGCGATCTTCCTGCTGTCGGGGGCCCTCGCCTTCGGCCTCGGCACGGCGGTGGCGCGGCCGCTGACGCGGATGTCGCGGGCGCTCACCGCCATCGGCCGCGGCGAGGCGGACGTCGCGATCCCGCAGGGCGGGCCGACCGAGGTCCGCGCCATCGCCGCCGCGGCGAACGAGTTTCGCGACAACGTCGCCGAGCGGCGCCGGAGCCGCGCGGTGCAGGAGCGGATGTCGGCCGACGCCGAGGTCGCGCGCCGCGCCGCGGCGCTGGAGCTCGCCGACGGGTTCGAGGACCGGGTCGGCGGCATCGTCGAGGCGGTCTCGGCGGCGGCGACGCAGCTCGAGGCGGCGGCCCACGGCATGACGCGGGCGGCTGAGGACGCCTCGGCGCTGAGCCGGCAGGTCGCCCACGCCTCGCAGGAGGCGGCGCTCTCGGCCGACACCGTGGCGGCGGCCACCGAGGAGCTCTCGGCATCGGTCGCCGAGATCGGCACCCAGGTCACGGCCTCGGCCGACCTCGCCGCCTCCGCCGAGCGCGACGCGGCGGGCATGGCCGGCGAAGTCCGACGCCTCGCCACCGCCGCGGGCAGCATCGGACAGATCGTCGGGCTGATCTCGCAGATCGCCGACCAGACCAACCTGCTCGCCCTCAACGCCACCATCGAGGCGGCCCGCGCCGGCGAGGCGGGACGGGGCTTCGCGGTGGTGGCCCAGGAGGTGAAGTCGCTGGCCGGCCAGACCGCGCGGGCGACGGAGGAGATCACGGCCAAGGTCGTCGAGATCAACGCCTCCACCGACGCCTCGGTCCACGCGATCACCGGGATCACCGACGTGATCCAGCGGCTGGCGCGGATCGGCGGCGACATCGCGGCCGCCGTGGAGGAGCAGGGGGCGGCGACCGGCGAGATCGCCCGCACCACGGCTCAGACCTCCGCGGGCACCCGTGCGGTCTCGGAGCATATCGGCGGCCTCAGCGAGGCGGCCGGCACGGCCAGCACCGGCTCCGCCCAGGTGCTCGCCGCCGCCAGCGCCCTGTCCAGCCAGGCCGGGGACCTGCGCGGCGCCGTCGACCATTTCCTGGCCGGCGTGCGGGCGGCCTGAGCCCGCCCTCCCCGCCGCCCCGACGGGCGCGACCGGACCGCGGCAGAGAAAAGCCCGCCCGTTCGACGGGGCGGGCTTTTCGTTTTCAGGGACCGCGTCGACCGACGGCGGCCTACGGAACGTGGATCACCATCGCGGTGAAGGGGTGCACGTAGGCCTGGAGCATCACCAGGCCGCCCACGAGGCAGGCCAGCGCGATGGAGTGCCAGAACACGAAGCGCAGGATCTTGCCCTCCTGGCCGAAATAGCCGGTGGCGGTGGAGGCGACGACGATCGACTGGGCATCGATCATCTTGCCCATCACGCCGCCCGACGAGTTGGCGGAGGCCATCAGCACGCCGGACAGCCCGAGCTGCTCGGAGGTGATCTTCTGCAGGCCGCCGAACAGCACGTTGGAGGCCGTGTCGGAGCCGGTCAGCGCGACGCCGAGCCAGCCCAGCAGGGTGCCGAAGAACGGGTAGAGGATGCCGGTTCCGGCGAAGGCCAGACCGAGCGTCGCGTCGACGCCGGCGTACCGGGTGAGCACGCCGAGCGCGAGCATCGCCGCGATGGTGATGAGCGAGTAGCGCAGCACCCAGATCGTCTCGACGTAGGCCGTGACGAGGCGGACGGGGGAGAACCGCATGATCGCGCCCGAGATCAGCGCCGCGATCAGCACGCCGGTGCCGGTGTAGGACATGTAGGTGAACAGGAAGACGGCGCCCTCCGGGTGGGCCTTGGCCACCACCGGCGGCACCTTCATGATCACGTTGTGCAGGCCCGGCACCTCGTATTTCCAGGTGAAGATCGGGTTCACGATCGCCTTGAACCAGCCGGTGCCCCACACGGCGACGACCACCGACAGGATGACCCACGGCAGCCAGGCCAGCGCGATCTCCGACGACGAGGCGGTGCGGCCGGTGGCGACGGGCATGCGCGGCAGGTCGGACGGGACGCCGGCACCGAGGGCCACGGGCCGGGGCTCGCCGTAGCCGATCGACGGGTCGTTGCCGCGCAAAGCCGGCGAGGTCCAGATCTTGGCCGGCTTCCAGAACTTCAGGAACAGGACGAGGGCGCCCATCGCGGCGATCGAGGCGCCGATGTCGACGATCCATGGGTTGACGTAGTTCGAGATGCCGAACTGGGCCGCCGCGAAGGCGCCGCCGCAGATCAGGATCGCCGGCCAGACCTGCACCATGCCGCGGAAGCCCGCGAACACCCAGATCAGCCAGAACGGGACGATCAGCGAGAACAGCGGCAGCTGCCGGCCGATCATCGCGCCGAGCACGTAGGGGTCGTAGCCCGTCACCGAGGCCAGACCCTGGATCGGGGCGCCGAGCGCACCGAAGGCCACCGGCGCGGTGTTGGCGATGAGCGAGAGGCCGGAGGCGGCGAGCGGCGAGAAGCCCAGCCCGATCAGGATCGCGCCCGTGACGGCCACCGGCGTGCCGAACCCGCCCGCGCCCTCGAAGAACGCGCCGAAGGCGAAGGCGACGAGCAGCAGCTGCAGGCGGCGGTCGTTGGTGATGCCGGCCACCGATTGCTGAAGGGTGCCGAACCATCCCTTCTCCACCGTCAGCCGGTAGAGGAAGATGACGTTGAGGATGATCCAGCCGATCGGGAAGAAGCCGGTCACCATCCCGAGCAGCGACGCGCGGGTCGCGAGGCCGACCGGCATGCCGAAGGCCACGACGGCGATGGCGAAGGCGAGGATCAGGGCGAGAACGGCGGCGAGATGGGCCTTGATCCGGCCGCTGGCGATCATGGCGAGCAGCGCGATCACCGGCACGGAGGCGGCCAGCGTCGACAGCCACGGGTTGCCGAACGGGTCGTAGACCTGATTCCAGGTTTGAACGGGTTCCACGGGCGTATTCCTCCAAGGGCCAGCGTTGTCCGCAGGCTGTTGGAGGCGGTTGCTAGCAGAGCCGCGAAGTCGGCTCAACGCTGAAAGATAATGTATTCAGAAGGTGTTGCGCCTCGGTCGCTTGTCGCAGTGCAACAGCGGAGCATTTTCCCCCGGACCGATCGCGACGGCACGCGGAGACGGAACGTCGTCCGTCGTCCGGGGATCACGGAAGACGTTCCGAATCGACGCGGCGTCAGACCAGCATGCCCATCGGGCTCTCGATCAGGCCCTTGAACGCCGCGATCAGCTCGGCGCCGAGCGCGCCGTCGAGCACGCGGTGGTCGCAGGACAGCGTCGCGGTCATCACCTGGGCGACGGCCGGTGCCCCGTCCTTGACCACGATGCGCTTCTCGCCGGCCCCCACCGCGAGGATGGAGGATTGCGGCGGGTTGATCACAGCGGTGAAGTGCTTGATCCCGAACATGCCGAGGTTCGACACCGAGGTGACGCCGCCCTGGTACTCCTCCGGCTTCAGCTTCTTGGCGCGGGCCCGGGCCGCGAAGTCCTTCATCTCGTTGGAGATGGTCGACAGCGTCTTCTCGTCGGCCCGGCGGATCACCGGGGTGAACAGGCCGCCGTCGATCGCCACGGCCACGCCGACCTCGGCATGCTTGAAGCGCAGCACCCGGTCCTCCGCCCAGACGGCGTTGGCCATCGGCACCCGGGTCAGGGCCAGCCCCATCGCCTTGATGACGAAGTCGTTGACCGAGAGCTTGAACAGCGGCTTGCCGTCCTTGTCCTTGCCGGCGCTCTTGTTGAGCTGCTCGCGCAGCGCCATCAGCGCGTCGATCTCGCAATCGACGGTCAGGTAGAAGTGCGGCGCCACCTGCATCGCCTCGGTGAGGCGCTTGGCGATGGTCTTGCGCATGCCGTCGAGCGGCACCTCCTCGTAGCTGTCCTTGGCGTAGAAGCCGCGGACCTGATCCGTGGTGAGGCCGGCGGCCTTCGCGGCGGGCGCGGGCGCGGGCGCTGCGGCCTTGGCCGGAGCTGCCGCCTCGGATGCTCGGGGAGCGGGCGCCGCCTTGCCGGTGCCGGCCTCCTTGGCGGCGCGGACGTCGCGCTCGATCACGCGGCCGCGCGGACCCGATCCCTGCACGGCGGAGAGATCGATGCCCTCCTGCTTCGCGATGCGGCGGGCCAGCGGCGAGGCGAAGACGCGCGCGCCCGCCTCGCCCTGCGGATGGGCCGCGCCCTCGGCCTGCGCAGCAGGCCGGGCTCCCTCCGGGGCTTCGTTCACCCGCTCGTACGACATGTGCCCGCCACCGGGCGTGGTGTTCTGGTCCGCGGACGACGCGTCGGCCCCCGTCGCAGCCTTCGGTGCCGACGCCGCGCCGCCCGCCTCAACGCCCGCCGGGTCCTCGCCGTCGACCGCGATCACCGCGATCAGGTCGTTGACCGGCACGTCGGCGGTGCCCTCGGGCACGACGATCTTCGCGAGCACGCCCTCGTCGATCGCCTCGACCTCCATGGTCGCCTTGTCGGTCTCGATCTCGGCG
>CAZZZJ010000171.1:0-6721 GCA_964658355.1 Beijerinckiaceae bacterium | reverse complement strand
GTCCACCTCGGGCATCGGATCCCGCCGGGCTTCCACGGAAACTGGTTTCCAGGGCATACGGCCGGGTGACGATCGCCGAGTCAGTTCGGACGCCGACGCGCGTTCAGGTCCCGCAGAACGTCCTGTAGCCCACTCCGCCGCCCTCCGGACGCTCGGCGTAGCGGGCGTAGTCCGGCTGATCCTCGTAGGGCCGAGACAACACCGCCAACAGCTCTTCGAACGGCCCGAAATCGCCTCGTTCGACCGCGGCCGCGATCATTTCCTCGACGCGGTGGTTGCGCGGGATGTAGGCCGGGTTGACCGCCCGCATCGCCGCCGCCGTCGCCGTGGGATCCCGTCCCCCCTCGGCCAGCCGGTCCCGCCAGCGCACGGCCCAGGCGTCGTACGCGGTCGGGTCGACGAACAGGTCGCGCACCCCGGCATCCGCTTCCGGCCGCTCGGCCGCCTCGCACAGGCGGCGGAAGGTGAGGGTAAAGTCCGCTTGGTTCTCCGCCATCCGCGCCAGCAGGTCGTCCGCGAGTGCGACGTCGCCGTCCCGGTCTCCGGACAGCCCGAGCTTGTGCGCCAGACCGCCGTGATAGGCGAGCTCGAAGCGCGGCTTGAATCCGGCGAGCGCCGCCTCGGCCGCATCGACCGCCGCCGCTTCGTCCTCGGCCAGCAGCGGCAGCAGGGTCTCGGCGAGACGCGTCAGGTTCCAGAGGGCGATCCCCGGCTGCTGGCCGTAGGCGTAGCGCCCGTGCGCGTCGATGGAGCTGAAGCGCGTGCGCGGGTCGTAGGCGTCGAGGAAGGCGCAGGGGCCGTAGTCGATCGTCTCGCCGGCCACCGACATGTTGTCGGTGTTCATCACCCCGTGGACGAAGCCGACGCGGAGCCAGGCCGCCACGAGGTCGGCCTGGCGGGCGACGACCCCGTCGAGCAGCGCCCGATAGGGGTGCTCCGTGGCGGACGCCTCGGCATAGTGCCGGGCCAGGACGTGGTCGGCCAGCGCCCGCACCGCCTCGGTGTCGCCGCGGGCGGCGAAGTACTGGAAGGTCCCGACCCGGATGTGGCTGGCCGCCACCCGCGTGAGCACCGCCCCGGGCAGCCGGGTCTCGCGCAGGACGGGCTCGCCGGTGGCGACGGCGGCCAGCGCCCGGGTGGTCGGGATGCCGAGCGCGGCCATGGCCTCGCTCACGAGGTACTCGCGCAGCACCGGCCCGAGCGCCGCCCGCCCGTCGCCGCTGCGGGAGAACGGGGTCGGGCCCGCGCCCTTGAGCTGGATGTCGCGGCGGCGCCCCGCACGGTCCACGACCTCGCCGAGCAGGACGGCGCGCCCGTCGCCGAGTTGCGGCACGAAGTTGCCGAACTGGTGCCCGGCATAGGCCGTCGCGATCGGATCGGCGCCCTCCGGGATCCCGTTCCCGGCGAGCATGTCCACCCCGGCGGGGCCGGCGAGCCAATCCAGGTTCATGCCGAGGTTCTCCGCCAACGCGCGGTTCACGTGGATCAGGCGCGGGGCTGCGACGGGTGTCGGGGCGCGTCGGGCGAAGAAGCGGTCCGGCAAGCGGACGTAGGTGTTGTCGAACGGGATCGCGGTCATGATCGGAAGCTATGGACGATCGGCGCCGGCGGACAAGCGCATTCCGGCGTCGGTGGATGACAGGGCACGAGACGACGCACCGCCGCGTCGGTGTCCAGGCCGAAGCCAGCGTCGTCCAAGCGACAGCCATGGGCCCAATTCGGGCCGGTGGTCTGAGGCCCTCGGCGTGACTGCCGAGGAGCCCGTCCCTCAGGTCTCGGTGCCCTCAGCCAACGCATGCGCGTCCTCACTGCACGACCACCCCGAGCGGTCCTCGCGAGCGGGCACCAGCGCTCAAGCCTCATTGTCTACGTGCTTAAATTCAGCCGGTAGCGATAGGCATCGCCCCGGAACAGCCCCTCGACGTACTCGATCATGACCGAGTCCTGATTGTAGCTGTGGCGCTTGATCAGCAGGCATGGGATGGGCCGCTCGAAGGCGAAGATCTCGCACTCGTCCGCCGTCGGCATCGTCGCCTCCACCGTCTGCTCGCAGCGCACGAGACGGCCGCCCGGATACCCGCCCAGGAAGGCGTAGACGGAGCCGGAGAGGTCGCCGGTCTCGATGGCAGGCACGGCGCGGATGTTGTACCAGGCGACCTCGCGCGACATCGGCACGCCGTCGCCGGAGCGAACGCGCGTCAGGCGCAGGAGCGGGGCCGTCGAGGGCAGGCCGAAGATCGATGCGATCGAGCGGTCCTCGGTGACCGCCCGATCCAGAATGCGCGAGGACGGGATCTTCCCCAACTCCCGCATCTCCTCCGTGAAGCCCTTGAGCCGGTCCATGCCCGGGCGCACGGGCTCGGGGGGCCGGCGCACGAGGAAGCCGGAGCGCCCGCGCGGCACAAGAAGTTCGTTGTCGCTGAGCTCGGCATAGGCGCGCTGGACCGTGACGCGGCTCACCCCGAGGCTGTCGGCGAGCTGGCGCTCGGCCGGCAGGATGACGCCCGGCGGCAGCGACCCCGACAGGATGAGATCGCGTAGCTGGCCCTCGATCTGCCGGTACAGGGGCATCGCAGTGTCGCCGCGCAGGCGCAGGAGAGAGAACACCGAGGGACGCTCGTCTCCCCCGAAGTCCGGCTCAACCTCACCGTGTGTCGTCCGATTTTTGGGGCGCACGTCCGATCGACCTCCGGTACAGATGCTTATATCGGACCGGCTCGGAGCGCTCCATGCGCATCTTCGTCATTGGAAGCTTCGTGATCGCCTGCTCGGTGAAGGTCGCGCGGCTGCCGCAGGCGGGCGAGTCCCTCAATGGCTTGGCCTTCCTGGCCGAGCCTGGCGGCAAGGGCTTCAACCTCGCGCTCGCCACGCACCAGCTCGGCATCACGGTGGACGGACTCTTTGCCGTCGGCACGGACGTGTTCTCCCCGATGGTCCGCTCGACCTTCGCGCAGGTGGGATTCCCCGAGAACATGCTGGTGCCGCATGCAGGCTCGACCGGCGCCGGCGTCGCCTTCGTCGATGCCGCCGGCGAGAACTGCCTGGCGGTCTGCCTCGGCGCCAACCTCGCCCTCGGTGCGGAGGACGTCCGTGCCGTCGCCGCCCGTGTCGGGCAGGCGGACCTCGTGGCGGCGACGTTCGAATCGCCGGACGCCTCCATCCGCGAGGCCTTCGCCATCGCTCGAAGGCTGGGCCTTCCCACTCTGCTGAACCCGTCGCCGGTGCGCTCCATCGACCCGGCAATCCTAGCCGACACTGCGATCCTCGTCGTCAACGCGGTCGAGGCCGCCGACCTCGGCCTCGGAGCGCCCGACGCCATCGCCGACGCCCGGGCCGCCACGCCGGCCATTGCCGCCCTGCTCGACGGCGGCCTGAAGCTTCTGGTGGTGACCCTGGGAGAGCGCGGCGCGATGGCGTTCCGCCCTGGACTGCCGCCCCTACGCCAGCCGGCCTTCGCGGTGGCGACCGTCGATACGGTCGGCGCGGGGGACGCCTTCACGGCCGGGCTGATGGCGGGCCTGGTCGCGGACGAGTCCCTCGATGCGACCCTGCGGCAGGCCGCGGCCTGCGGTGCGCTCACCACCTGCCGGTTCGGGGCCTTCGACGCCTTTCCGAGCGCGCAGGCGCTGGCCGCGTTCCTGGACGATGCCGCGCTTCGCTTCATGCCGCAACGAAGCACTTCGTCGTCTGCCCACTGAACAGCGCGAGCGAGGCGACGATGCTCAGCAACTCCGCCTGCCGCTTGGTCCCGGTCTTGTTGAAGATCGAGGTGAGCTGGGTGCGGACCGTGCTTGTCTGGACGCCGACGCTCTCGGCGTAGCTCTGCAGGCGCAAGCCACCGGCCAGTGCCTGGAGCAGCCGCGCCTCCGCCGGGGTGAGGTCGAACAGCATGTTCAGGAGGCCGTCGTCCGGAACGGCCCGCGCCCCGACGTGCACGAGGATGAGCAACACCGCCGAGGAACCGAAGACGTCGCCAAGATGCCGCTCCAGGCGCATGATGTGAGCGATCTGAGGGCGGTGGTCGGAATAGCTGCGCACCGGCATGGTCTGCGCCGCGCACCGGCCGCCGACGACGTTGTCGATCGCGTCCTGCAGCAGCTTGCTGTTGATCAGACTCTTGAACAACAGGCCGCCGTGCTGGCCCGGGGGCAGGACCTCCTCCCGCTCCTGCAGACGGGCATTCATGGTGAGCACCCGCCCCGAAGCCGACAGGACCGCAGCGGGAAGGCCAATTTGGTCGAGCGTCATGGTGGTGACGCGGGCGCGCTCGCAGCCGAACCGGGTGCTGAGCTGGCAGGCGCGCACGAGATGGGGCCGCAGGGCGTCGAGCCCCGGTAGGAGGGACACCTCATGGGGGCCGGCTTGAACCCGGCGTTCGGCGGTGATGATCGCGACGACGCCGGTCGCCAGGGGAATCGTCGTCCCCACTTGCCAGCACGGCGCGTCGACCTCGCAGAGCCGCGTGTTGCGGGAGACCGGCACGAGGTCGACGTCGCGCATGAAGCCCGCATGGGCGAGGGCGCGCCATTGCGCCGTGCGCCCGCTGCCGCGCCAGGAGGCGGCGGGCGTGTGATGACGCAGGCGCTGCTCCAAAGTGGGTGAGGCGATCCAGCAGGGCATTCCGACGGGGGGCAGCACCATGAGCACGGCGCCATCCGAGTTTGCCGCATCGCCCAGAGACTGAAGGACGTCTGGCCAGAGCTCCGGTGTGCTCGCAGCCTCGTAGATCCGGTCGATGAGAGCTTCCCGCATCGTCACGCCCCACGACGAGCCAACTGAACGCAATAAGACCAATAACAGTCCAAAAACGGCAATGGTATCCTTCAAACGGATGATGCCGCCGGCGAGGGACGGTGCTCCGGGCGCGTTTCCGGCATCTGCGCCGTCCCTCCACCCGCCGGGCGCGGCGGCGACAGGACCTCGGGAAACGCAGGCGCGGCCGTGCAAACACCTGAAGATGCGGCACTTTCTCGCTTGGCCGAGATGTCGGCGGCGAGCCTGTAGCTGCGCAGGCGGTGCCATCCGCCAGACGGAGGATGCTCAAGTTCCAGCCATCCCTAGATTGTCGGCGCACGAAAGGAACAGCCATGAAGACAATCGCCGCTGCCCTCATCGCCGTCTTGTCCTGCACCGGGACCCGGGCCGACGAGCTGAACGACATGCCGGAGATCGCCTGCGCCCAAGCTTCCTCGGCCGTGGAGCGCGATCAAATTGGGTGCCCGGACGCCAACAACGCGGCAGCCGAGCCCCGGGCGGCCGCTTCGCCCCTCGACCGTGGGGAAGACGACTAGGTGCATTCCCGGCGCCATGGGCGTCATCGCCACGGCCCTGCTCGCCGGCGCAAGTCTTGGCCTGTCCATCGCCGCGCCGATCGGGCCGACGAGCCTCCTTTGCGTTCAGCGAACGCTGTCAGGGGGCCTGCCCACCGGCCTCGCTACCGGGCTCGGCGTCGCCACCGTGCACCTGACATACGGGACCCTGACGATGCGCTGGGGCGCGGGTCTGGCTGCGGCGTGGTCGAACGGGGCCGTGCTCTCCCTGGTCTCGGGGGCCGTGCTCCTCGCCCTCGCGGTCCGGGTGCTTCGCAGCGTCTCGGTGCTGCGTGTGAGCAGCGAGCACCGCGACACCCTGGCCGCGAGCTACGGCAGTGCGGTCGTGCTGGCCCTGGCGAATCCGATCACCCCCGTGCTGTTCCTGGCCGCTATGCCCGCACTCCTCGCACGCGAGACCGCGCCGCTCCCGGTGCTGGCGGCCGGGGTATTCCTGGGCTCGTTCGGCTGGTGGGTTATGCTCAACACCACCGTGTCCCTGTTCCGGCGCTGTGTCACCGATCGGTTTCTGAACCGGCTGAACAAGGCCGCCGGCGTCCTGCTCGCCCTTCTGGCGTTGAGCCTGCTGGTTCGAGGACTGGACGGTAGCGCGGGAGGCCGTTTGGACAGCCCGAGCAGGAGCGGGGCGATCGTCGCGGCCGGTCAAGCGCCGGGGCGGCCCTGAGCCGCCGCGCAGCACGGCCTGCAATCCCGACATCGTCGTCACCGCCCGCGAGATCCCCGGCGAACGCGCGGGACGCGTGGCGGGTACCGGCTCGGTCCCGTTTGCGGTGAGCATGATCGAAGGTTCGGAAGCGGCTCCGCTGAATTGGTGAGCCGGCCCTCGGTCGATGCCCGCTTTGCGGATGCCGGCCCGGGCCACCGGACAAGTTGACGGCATGGTCGAGCGCTTCAATGGCCGCGTGCAGTGGGCGGGGCTGGGCCTTACCCTCTACAGCCACAGCGACCGGGAGGTTGTCCCGCGCGGCTTCACCGTGGCCTACCACGGCCGTCGTCAGTGCCTCCTGAAGGATCTTTCGGCCGAGACGGTCCTGCGTCGACGCCCTGGGGCCGAACCTGCGCTCGCCATTCCCGCTTACAGACCACCCGGGCCCAGGATCATCGAACGAGCACTGCGCATCGTCGCAGGGGCCAACGAGGTCTCACGAGCGGACAGCGATCACCGCGTATCGTCCTGAGGCGCAACCGACCTCGGCTCCCGTGGAGAAGGGTCCTGCCCTGTTCCGGCCGGCCCGGACCGGCTCGACGGGCGGGGGTACCGCGTCCTCACAGGTACTTCGACCCCATCTCGCTGGCGAAATGCTGCGCCGGCCCTTCCCAGACGATCCGGGCCTGCTCCAGCACGTAGACCCGGTCGGCGTGCGGGAGCGCGAACGTGACGTTCTGCTCGC
>CAZZZJ010000170.1:0-6722 GCA_964658355.1 Beijerinckiaceae bacterium | reverse complement strand
TCGGTGCCGTAGACCATGCCGGCATTGACGCCGCTGATGCCCTGCGCCGCCGCGCGCGCCGTCACCGCGGTGTCGCCCCCGGGCAAACTGATGATCCGGTCCATCGGCAGCGCGAAGTCGTAGGCCGCCTGGAAGGACGGCAGGGCCGCCGGGCTCTCGACGAACTCGGTCGAGGCCGCGAGCAGGATCAGCCCGCGCCGCACCGCGCCGGCGAAATCCGCCATGGTGGCGAGCCGCTCGCGCCGGGCGAGGCTGCCGCGCACCGCGATCAACCACGTGTTGTTGGCCGGCGCCCGGGCGAGCCAGACGAGGCCCCTGGCGCGGTCCGCCGCCGCGATCGTCGCATAGGCGCTGTCGGCCTGCTTCCAGGCCGGGTCGGCCTCGGTGCCGGTGAAGAACGCGCCGTTGCCGGTATATTCGGGATAGACTTCGACGTCGCCTGACATCAGCGCCGAGCGGACGATCAGCGTCGGTCCGAGCCCGAGGCGCCGCTGCACCGGGATGCCGAGATCCTCCAGGCACAATGCGATCATGCTGCCGGCGAGCGTGCCTTCGGTGTCGCTCTTCGAGGCGACCACGACCCCGCTTTCCCCCCGGGCGGGTGCCATGGCGAACGAGGCGCCGAGCCCGGCGAGCACGGTGCGCCGATCGCAGCTCGGGATGGATCTGCTCATCGCGGGACCGCCCCTCGCATGAATAAGCCTGCGATCCCTATCGCGAAATGTATCGCCGTGTAACATTGCCGAGCGCCGATCGCGCCGGACGCTTGACACGCCCGGCGTTCCGGGCGACCCCTCAGCCGCCCGGTGTACCCTCTTGGTTCTCCTGGCGCGACGATGGGATCCGGCAAGCCATCATGGCGACGTCCTGCACAAGCGGGGCGGCTCGACAAGAAAGACATCTCGGCGTGAGCGCGGAACCGAACGACGACGTTCTCCAGGGTAAGCGCGTGCTCGTCGTCGAAGACGAAGCCGCGATCTCGATGCTGCTCGAAGACATGCTGCTCGATTTCGGCTGCACCGTGGTCGGTCCCGCCGCACGGCTTTCGACCGCTCTGGAGATGGCCGAGGGCGAGACCTTCGAGGTCGCGATCCTTGATGTGAACGTCGCGGGGGAGCCGATCTACCCCGTCGCCGAGGCGATTGCGAAGCGCGACCTGCCGCTGATCTTCTCCACCGGGTACGGCGGCGCCGGCATCCGCGAGCCGTTCCGCGACCGCCCGGTCGTGCAGAAGCCGTTCAGCCAGGCCGACCTGAAGCGCACGCTCATCGGCGCGATCAGCGCCGCGCGCGGCTGACGCCGAGACCGTCACAAGCCCTCGATCGGGAACGCGTCGACGAGGTGGACCGGAAAGCCGCGTCCGCCGATGAACACCGCGTCGGCCCGCAGCGTCAGGCTCGCCGCGAACGGATGGCGCGCGACCCAGGCCCGCACCGCCCGCGAGAAGCGCTGCCGCTTGACGCGGCCGATCGCATCTTGCGCCTCCACGAGCGTGGCACGGGCCTTGACCTCGACGAAGGCAATGGTGCCGCCTCGCCGCACGATCAGGTCGATCTCGCCGCCGGCCGCGCTGACGCGCATCGCCAGCGGGCGATAGCCCTTGAGCACCAGCGCGCCGAGGGCGAGCCATTCGGCGCGGCGACCGCGCCGCTCGGTGGCCTTCCGGCGGGCGGCGTCAGGCATCCGCATCGCTCTCGCGGGCCAGCACCAGCGCACGGTTGTAGATGGCTCGGCGCGGCTGGCCGGTCTCGTCCGCGACGAGGCTCGCGGCATCCTTGATCGAGTGGCGCGCGAGCGCGGCGCGCAGGGCCGCATCGATGCCCGCATCGGCCTCCTCCGGGCTCGCCTCGTCGGGAGCGGTGCCGATCACCACCACCACTTCGCCCTTCGGCGCGCCCTCCTTCGCGAAGGTGTCGGCGAGGCTGCCCAGCGTGCCGCGCCGGATCGTCTCGAACATCTTGGTCAACTCGCGCGCCACCGCCGCCGGACGGGTGCCGCCGAGGATCGC
Source organism: Beijerinckiaceae bacterium (assembly GCA_964658355.1). Classification (GTDB taxonomy): domain Bacteria; phylum Pseudomonadota; class Alphaproteobacteria; order Rhizobiales; family Beijerinckiaceae; genus Methylobacterium. The sequence continues at coordinate 4,714 of CAZZZJ010000170.1, read as the reverse complement.
CGTCGCGTCGGCCAGCATCTCGGGCAGGCGGTGCGGCGACTCGAACAGCACCAGCGTGCCGGGTACGGTCGCCAGGGCCGAGAGCCGGTTTCGGCGCGCACCGGACTTCTGCGGCAGGAACCCTTCGAAGAAGAACCGGTCGGTCGGCAGGCCGGCGGCGACGATAGCCGTCATCACCGCCGATGGGCCGGGGATCGGGGTGATGCAGATACCGGCCTCGATCGCCGCCTGGACCAGCTTGAATCCGGGGTCGGAGACCAGAGGCGTGCCGGCATCCGACACCAGTGCCAGGGCTTCGCCGTCGAGCATCCGCCGCACCATCCGCTCCCGGACGGCGGCGTTCGAATGCTCGTGATAGGCCACCAGCGGCGTGGTGATGCCGTAATGCATCAGCAGCGTCCGGGTCACGCGCGTGTCCTCGGCGAGCACCGCGTCGGCTGCGGCCAAGGTCGCGAGCGCGCGGATGGTGACGTCGCGCAGGTTGCCGATCGGCGTCGCGACCACGTGCAGGCCCGGCGCCAGCGGCTCGACTTCGGTGGCGAGCCCGAAGGCGGTGAAGGTGGCGACTTTTGCAGAGGCCGCCGTGGCAGAGGCAGACTTGGCCGGCGCGTCCTTGCGGACGGGGCGGCGTGCAGGCTCGATTCGCTGTGTCATCGCGGCGACCTTGCCATGGCGCGACGGCGAGCGGAATTTCGATATCCGACTCTTTTGCGATCCTCTCCGTCGTACACGGTCCCGCGAGGCCAGCGCGTTTACTTTTCGGGTCCACACTTTAAGCGTGTGCGACGATCTTGCGTGAAGGAAGTTTCGCGATGGCGCGATGTCTCCCGCCCCGCGCCCTCCGGGCCGGCGCCGCCCTCGCCCTGCTTCTGACGCTCGCCGGCTGCATCGGCGTGCCGGACCGGCCGCGGACCGTCCGGGCCGCGCCGGCGCCGCGGGCCGAACTCGCTCCCGACCTCGCACCGGCCGTCGACCCAGCGCCGGGTTCGATGCCGGCCGCCGCCTCGGCTCCGGGCCGTCTCGGCGCCGGTTCGGTCAAGGTCGCGCTCGTGGTGCCGCTCTCCGGCCAGGGCGCCAACCTCGGCGCGGCGATGCGCAACGCGGCCGAACTCGCCATCGAGGAGTACCAGCAGCCCGACCTTCAGATCCTGGTGCGCGACGACCGCGGCACGCCGGACGGAGCCCGCGACGCGACGAGCAGCGCCATCGCGGAGGGCGCTGAACTGGTGATCGGTCCGCTGTTCGCCGCCAACGTCTCCGCCGCCACGGTGCCGGCGCGCGCCGCGGGCAAGCCGGTGATCGCGTTCTCGACCGATGCGAGCGTCGCGGGGCCCGGCACCTACCTCCTCAGCTTCCTCCCTCAGGCGGAGGTCGACCGGATCGTCGAGGAATCGGTCTCGGGCGGTCGCCGCTCGTTCGCTGCGCTGATCCCCGAGAACGCCTACGGCAACGCCGTCGAGGCGCAGTTCCGCGAGGCGGTGGCGCGCAAGGGCGCGCGGCTCGCCGGGATCGAGCGCTACGTCCCCGGTGCGCCGGAACCCGCCATCGCGCGCCTCGGCGGCGTGATCACCGGGCCGGGCGCGCAGGCCGACACCCTGTTCCTGCCCGAGACCGTCGACGGGTTGCCGGCGGTGGCGGCCGCGCTCACCAAGGCCGGCTTCGCGCCGTCCCGCATCCGGCCGATCGGCACGGCGGTGTGGAACGAGCCCCGGCTCTTTTCCCTGCCGGCTCTGCAGGGCGGGCGCTTCGCCGCACCGGATACGGCGGGCTTCGGAAGCTTCGCCGGGCGCTACCAGGCGCGGTTCGGATCGAGCCCACCGCGGGTCGCCTCGCTCGCCTACGACGCGGTCTCGCTCGCCGCGGCGCTCGCGCGGCAATACGGTACCCAGCGCTTCGCCGATGCGACCCTGACGAAGAGCGCTGGCTTTTCCGGCATCGACGGGACCTTCCGCTTCCGCGCCGACGGCCTGAGCGACCGGGCGCTCGCGGTGCACGAGATCCGCAACAACGCGTCGAGCGTCGTCAGCCCGGCCCCGCGGGCCCTGGGCAAACCCGGCATCTGAACGTTCCGGCTGAGCCGTGGCCGATCATCGCCGCGCCTGCCGCGATGATGGTTCAGGCGGCGATGCGGCCGGCGGTCAGGCGTTCGCTTAGGAACGCGCGGCCGAGCTTGCCGGTGCGATAGCTGTCGATCGGCAGGGCCGCGAGCAGGACGCGAGCGACGACGCCCGGCGTCATCGCGGCCTCGTGGGCCGAGGCGCTTCGAGAACGGCACTCACCCTCCCCCGCCGAACGGAGGGACACGCCCCGGGATATATCCTGCAGGAGATCGATCCGCCTCACGCCGCCAGGCTCGCGACCAGTGCATTCAACACCGGGGCACCCCGCGCGGTGGCGGCGATGCGGCCGTTGTCGAGCCGCGCCACGAGGCCGTCGCCGACGAGCGCGTCGATCCGTGATGCGTCGAGCGGCCGGCCCTTCAGCGTCGCGTAGCGCGCGGGGTCGATCCCTTCGGAGAGGCGCAGGCCCATCATCAGGAACTCGTCGCCCTGGTCGGTGCCGGCGATCGTCTCGATCTCGGCGATGCCGTGGCCGTCGCGCTCGACGCGGGCGAGCCACGCTTCCGGCGCCTTCTCGGTGACGGTGCCGAGGCGTCCCGCCTCCGTCACGAGGCGGCCGTGGGCGCCCGGACCGATGCCCGCATACTCGCCATAGCGCCAGTAGAGCAGGTTATGGCGCGACTGCGCACCCGCTCGGGCATGGTTCGAGATCTCGTAGGCCGGAAGTCCCGCCCTGTCGCAGACCTCCTGCGTGACGTCGTAGAGGATCCGTGCCGTCTCGTCGTCGGGCGGTACGAGCTTGCCCGCCTTGGCGAGGCCGTGAAACGGCGTGCCTGGCTCGATGGTGAGCTGGTAGAGCGAGAGATGCTCAGCCGCCCGGGCGATGGCCCCGCCGAGTTCCCGTCGCCAAGCCTCGGCGGTCTGGCCCGGGCGCGCGTAGATCAGGTCGAACGAGCTGCGCTCGAAGGCACCCTGCGCGATCCGGATCGCCGCGAAGGCCTCCTCGGCGCTGTGCAGTCGACCGAGTCCCTTGAGCGCGGCGTCGTCGAAGGCCTGAACGCCGAGGGAGACGCGGTTGACTCCGGCCGTGCGATAGCCCTGGAAACGCCCGGCCTCGACGCTGGTCGGGTTGGCCTCCAGGGTTATCTCCGCGCCGGGCTCGACGCCCCAGGCTTCGGCGATCGCATCGAGGATGCCGGCCACGGTCGCCGCTTTCATCAGCGAGGGCGTGCCGCCCCCGAGGAACACGCTCGAGACGGTGCGGCCGGGGGTGCGGGCTGCCACGTGCGCGATCTCGGCGCGGAAGGCCGCGAGGTAGCGCGCCTCGTCCACCGGCGCGTGCCGGACATGGCTGTTGAAGTCGCAATAGGGGCACTTCGAGGCGCAGAAGGGCCAATGCACGTAAACGCCGAAGCCCGCGTCGCGGGTCGGGTGGTCCGGGCCTGAACGGTCGGTCATCGCACGCGATGTGCTCGCGCGCGCGCCGTTTGGCAATCGCCGGACGCAGTCACCCCGGGCGGCGCAGGCATGCGGCGGCGAGCTTCACGAAAGCCCGCGCCCGGTGCGAGAGGGCGTTGCCGGTCTGCCAGTCGACGCCGTGCTTCTCCTCCGAGGAGATCTCGCCGAAGGTCCGCTCGAAGCCGTCGGGCCGGAACATCGGGTCGTAACCGAAGCCGGCCGTGCCGCGCGGCTCGACCAGATCGCCGAAGACGCGGCCCTCGAACAATTCGGTGTGGCCGTCGGGCCAGGCGAGCACCAGGGCCGAGACGAAGTGCGCGCGCCGGTCGCTCGCCCCGCGCAGCGCCAACTCCGAGACGATCCGCGCCATCGCTCCGGAAAAATCCTTGGACGCGCCGGCCCAGCGGGCCGAGAAAAGTCCGGGCGCCCCGTCGAGGGCGTCGACGCACAGGCCCGAATCGTCGGCGAAGGCCGGCAGGCCGGTGGCCCGGGCGGCCGCGATTGCCTTGATGCCGGCGTTCTCGGAAAACATCGTGCCGGTCTCGTCGGGCTCCGCGAGCCCGAGCTCGCCGGCCGAGACCGCCTCGACGCCGAACGGCGCGAGCAGCTCCCGCATCTCCACGAGCTTGCCGGCGTTGTGGGTCGCGACGACGACCTTGCCGCTGAGGATCCGATGGCTCATGCGATCGCCTGCTTCTGGAGGGCGACGAGGTCGGCGACACCGCCCTTGGCCAGCCGTAGGAGTTCGAGCAGCTCGGCTTCCGAGAACGGCTTGCCCTCGGCGGTGCCCTGTACCTCCACGAGGCCGCCGGAGCCGGTGATGACGAAGTTGGCGTCGGTCTCGGCACCGGAATCTTCGGCGTAGTCGAGGTCGAGCACCGCCGCGCCCTTGACGATGCCGCAGGAGATCGCGGCCACGTGCTCGCGCAAGGGGTCGACCGAGATCATCGAGCGGGCGCGCATCCACGCGAAGCACTCGTGCAGCGCGACCCAGGCCCCGGTGATCGACGCGGTGCGGGTGCCCCCATCGGCCTGGATCACGTCGCAATCGACCGTGATCTGCTTCTCGCCCATGGCCGTCAGGTCGGTGACGGCGCGCAAGGATCGTCCGATCAGCCGCTGGATCTCCTGTGTGCGTCCGGAGGGCTTGCCGGAATTGATCTCGCGGCGGGTGCGCTCGTGCGTGGCGCGCGGCA
>CAZZZJ010000169.1:4900-6768 GCA_964658355.1 Beijerinckiaceae bacterium | reverse complement strand
TCGCCTTCGTCGAGGTCGAGAGCGACAAGGGCCACGACGCCTTCCTCCTCGACGAACCGACGCTGTTCTCGGCCGCCCGCGGCTTCATCGACGCGGCGGCACGGGCGCGCGGGCTGTGAGCGGGCGCGAGGACCTGTCCTTCGGCGACGCCGCATCCGGCACGCCCTGGGAGGCGGCGGCCGACCTGCCGCGCACGCCCGAATCCGGGGGCGCCCGCGTCGACCACCTCGTGGTCCTCGGCCTCGTTCCGCCGGGCGCGCGCGTCCTCGACATCGGCTGCGGCGACGGCTCGCTGCTGGCGCTATTGCGCGACCGCCGCGGCGTCGATGGGCGCGGCATCGAGTTGTCGCGCGAGGGCGTCAACGCGTGCCTGGCCCGCGGCCTGCCGGTGATCCAGGGCGACGCCGACACCGACCTCGCGAACTATCCCGACGACGCCTTCGACGTGGTGGTGCTGTCCCAGACCATCCAGGCGACGCGCAACCCGCGTGTCGTGCTCGAGCACCTGCTGCGCATCGGCCGGCAAGTGGTGATCTCGTTCCCGAATTTCGGCCATTGGCGGGTGCGGGCCGAGCTCGCCTTCCGCGGCCGGATGCCGATCACCGAGATCCTGCCGGAAGCCTGGTACGAGACGCCGAACATCCACCACTGCACCATGCGCGACTTCGTCGAGCTCTGCCGCGCCGTCGATGCCCATATCGAGAAGGCGGCTGCGCTCGACGCCCGCGGCCGGCCGATGCGCTTTTCGATGCCGTGGTGGTTCTGGAACCTGATCGGCGCGCAGGGGGTGTTCCTGCTGCGGCGCAGGGATGCGGGCCGCCATGCGGCGTCGTGATCGGCGCCTGCGCTGAGCGACCGGTCTCGTCCTCGCGCTCACCGTGTGCCACGCGCGAGCCGACGAGGCTCGTCGGCGGTTCATCTCGGAGTGTCGGTGCTGGATCGAGTCGGCCCTGACGACCTTTCACGAGAACGGGCCGCCGACGACGTCCCGCGACCGATTCATCACGGTGTCCGTTGCCGGGGACGCCCAGAACTACGTGCAGTGCATCTTCCAGGACGACGACACCCGGATGCTCTGCGAAGCGTCTTCCGGTGCGTATCGATATCGAGACTCACAAGGCATGCGTCTCGACATGTCACCCGAACCCGTTGCCGCACTGAAGAGGCTTGGGTTCATTGTGCCCGATCCAAAGGGAAACTTCGCGCAGATCATCGAACTCGGCTCTCCGCCAAAGTTCGGCCCGGTGGCGACACTCCTGCTCGCCAGCCTCTACGACGCCTACCGTGCAGAGGCGAAGAGCACCGTGGAATGGAATGCTCCGATGGCCTCCATCGACTACACGCGTTGCGCCCTCGCCTACATCCGAGCCGTCCGGCGGAAGTAATTCTCTCGCCGCCCGATTCCTACAGCGAATGACGCGCCCTGGCCCCGTCGTGACGTCGACCGCCCCTCAATGCGCGTTCAGGAAATCCAGCATCGCCGCATCGAACCGGTCGGTCGCCTCCATATGGACGAGGTGGCCGATGCCCTCGAACACGATCGCCCGGCCGTTCGGCATCGTCGCGGCCAGCGCCGTCGCGTTCTCGGCGTTCCGGCCCATCTTCGCGGCCAGCTCCGGCGGCGCATAGGCCTTGCCCGGCGCGTTGTGGTCGGCGCCGCCCATGACGAACAGGGTCGGCATGGGCAGCAGCGGGATCTCGTGAACCACCGGCTGGCCCCAGATCATGGTGTAAGAGTTCACGAACGATTGCAGCCAGCGCGGATACTCGCCCGCGCCCTTCACCCGCTCGCGCACCGCGACGAACGGCTCGATCGCCGATTCCGGCAGGGAGAGCGCGTAGCTCGTCATCAGCTGCCGGCGGTAGGC
>CAZZZJ010000169.1:0-4800 GCA_964658355.1 Beijerinckiaceae bacterium | reverse complement strand
CCGTTGGCCGTGCCGGTCGGAGCCACGTCCATGTAGGCGAGGCGCTGGGGCTCGCCGTCGCGCGACAGGGCGAGGAAGCGCACGGGATAGGGATAGGCGAAGCCTTCGAGGCCGATCCCGAGGGGCGCCGCGTCCTGAGCGGTGGCCGCCATCGGCATCAGCGGAAGCAGCGCGAGCAGGAGAGTGGTGGTCCGCATCATCATCGGCATCCTGGAGCATGATCCGTCGGATCGAAGCGATGTCCCGATGCCGCGCCGCGAAGGCGGAAAAGGGGCGCGCGGGCGAAGGATCCTGCCGCCATGTCGCCGCCGCGCTGCTCATCTTTGCGCGAAGCCGCTATGTGCGGGAGGAATCACCGGACCCGGTCCATCGAGACGGGACCGGCGGAGCGAGGGTTTCGAGGATGACCGAGACGGCCGGATCGTCCGGACGACGCGAGATCCGCAGGCCGGAGGACGATGCGCCCCGGAGCGGCGGCTTCGTCGCGGAAACGTCGCCGGCCGCCAGGGCGGCCGACGGGCTCCCGCCGCGCGAGCGGCTGCTGGCGATGGCGGCGGTGTCCCTCGCCATGACCATGGCGGTCCTCGACGGGGCGATCGTCAACGTGGCCTTGCCCGTGATGGCCAAGGACCTCGCGGTCGATCCGTCCGCGGCGATCTTCGTGGTCAACGGCTACCAGATCGCGGTGACGGCGGCGCTCCTGCCCTTCGCCTCGCTGGGCGACATCCTGGGCTACAAGCGGGTCTATCTCGCCGGGCTGGCGGTGTTCGTGGCGGCCTCGCTCGCCTGCGCCTTCGCGCCGAGCCTCGGCTTCCTCATCGCCGGGCGCCTCGCGCAGGGGTTGGGCGCCGCCGGCGTGATGAGCGTGAACATCGCGTTGGTGCGCTTCATCTATCCCCACAGGATGATCGGCCGCGGCGTCGGCAACGTCGCCCTGATCGTCGCCATCGCCTCGGCCGCAGGCCCGACGGTCGCCGCCGCGATCCTCTCGGTGGCGTCGTGGCCGTGGCTGTTCCTGGTCAACCTGCCGGTGGGCGGGCTCGCGCTTCTCGTCGCATCGCGGACGCTGCCCGCCACGCCGCGCAGCGGCGCGCGGTTCGACGGCTTGAGCGCGGTGCTGAACGCGCTGACCTTCGGCCTGCTGATCGTCGGCGTGGACCGGCTCGGCGACCCGGGCGGCCGAGGCATCGCGTTCGCCGAGATCGCGGCGGCGATCGCGGTCGGGGCGGTGTTCGTGCTGTACCAGCTGCGCCTTCCGGCGCCGCTGCTGCCGGTGGACCTCCTGCGGATCCCGGCGTTCGCACTCTCGATGGCGACTTCGATCGCGTCGTTCGCGGCGCAGATGAGCACCTACGTCGCCTTGCCCTTCTACTTCCAGGATGTGCTGCACCTCTCGGGCACGCAGACCGGCTTCCTGATGACGCCCTGGCCGATCGCGATCGCGGCGATGGCGCCCGTCGCCGGGCGTCTGGCAGACCGCTACCCGCCGGGGCTGCTCGGCGGCATCGGGCTCGGGCTGATGGCGGCGGGCATCTCCGCGATGGCGCTTCTGCCGGCCGCTCCCGCGACCCTCGACATCGTTTGGCGGCTGACGCTCTGCGGCCTCGGCTTCGGCCTGTTCCAGACTCCGAACAACAAGGTCATCATCACCTCGGCCCCACGCGAGCGCAGCGGCGGCGCCAGCGGCATGCAATCGACCGCGCGGCTCACCGGGCAGTCACTCGGCGCGGCGATGGTCGCGGTGATCTTCGGGATGACGCGAGGCGCCGGACCGGATCGCGCGGTGTCCGTGGCCCTGTGGTGCGCGGTGGCACTCGCCCTGTTCGGTGGCTGCGCCAGCGTGTTGCGGCGGGGCAGGGCCGGTTAGGCTGCATGCCACCCCGCATGCGGCGATGCGTTGACCCCAAGTTCGCAGACAGGGATCGATCAGCATGGACATGAATCTGAAGGGCCGCACCGCCCTCGTCACCGGCTCCACAGGCGGCATCGGCTTCGGCATCGCCCAGGCGCTCCTGGAACTCGGCGCCCGCGTCGGCATCAACGGGCGCACGGCGCAACGGGTCGATGCGGCGATCGCGGCCCTGCATGCGCAGAACCTGACCGGCGAAGCCTTCGCGGCGGTCGGCGACGTGGCCACGGCCGCGGGTGTCGCGGCGCTCGTCGCGGCCCTTCCGACCGTCGACATCCTGGTCAACAACACCGGGATCTTCGAGCCCAAGACCTTCTTCGAGATCCCGGACGCGGACTGGCAGCGCTTCTTCGACGTCAACGTGATGAGCGGCGTGCGCCTGTCGCGCGCCTACGCACCGGGGATGGTCGCGCGGGGGTGGGGCCGCGTTGTGTTCATCGCGAGCGAATCCGCGATCAACATCCCGGTGGAGATGATCCACTACGGGATGACGAAGACCGCGCAGCTCGCGGTCTCGCGCGGCCTCGCCGAGACGGTGTCCGGCACCGGCGTCACGGTCAACAGCGTGCTGCCCGGGCCGACCCTGTCGGAGGGCGTCGCGGATTTCATGAAGCAGATGGCCGATGGATCGGCCGAGGCCGACCTCGACGCGCTCGGCCGCCGGTTCGTCGCCGAACACCGCCCGACCTCGCTGATCGGTCGTCTCGCCAGCGTGGAAGAGGTGGCCAACATGGTGGCCTATATCTGCAGCCCGGCGGCGAGCGCGACGAGCGGCGCCGCGCTCCGGGTGGACGGCGGCGTACTGCGCAACATCGCCTAACGAAGGCGTCGGTCGCGCGGGGCGGCATGACGCCGCCCCGTTCGGGCGCCCCCTCCGTTCGAGACGATCCTGGAATCGCGTCCTGCGATCGGGCCGATCCCGGGTCGAAGTCGCCTCAGGCCTTGAGGTGCGCCGCGAGGTGCTTGTTCATCTCGAACATGCTGCACTTGTCCTTGCCGAACACCTTCTTGAGCTTGTCGTCGGCGAGGATCTCGCGCTTGTTCTCAGGGTTCTGGAGATTATGCTTCTTGATGTACTCCCAGACCTTGCTCACGACCTCGCCGCGGGGAATCGGGCTGGTGCCGACGATGGCGCCGAGGTCGGCCGAGGGCTTCAGCGGCTGCTGCAGGGCGTTCGGCTTGGCGCCGGCCGCGGCCTTGGTCGCCTTGGGGGCTGCCGCCTTGGCAGCCGGCTTGGCCTCCTTGGTCGCCTTCGCCGCCTTCGGCGCGGCCTTTTCCGTCGTCTTGGTCGCCATGGGGTTCCTCCGGTTCTCGCTGCGAGCGTGAACGTGACATCCCCGCAGCAGGGGTGAGCATAGCAGCAAGAACTAAGGGCTAGCGCAGCTGTTCCAAGGGAAAACTGGGACAGTTCCCGCCATCATCCACAGGGTGTGCCCCAAAGGGGGCCTTCGAGACCCGATTTCGCCCGCCGAAACCCTTTCTTCACCGTCGCGGACGACAGATCCGGGGATGGTCAGCACCGCCCTCGCCCTCGCATTCGTCTCCGCCTGCGCCCTGGTCCTCGGTCTCGGGATCGGGATCGCGTCCGAGCTGGACGCCACGGAGCCTCCCCGCGGCGCCGGCCTGCTCTGAGGACGGACAGAGGCGAACCTGTCGGCCGCCCGGACGTTGGCGCCCGCGGAAGACGGACCTTCCGTCCCCCTTCGCCCTACGGAAAGCCTGGCCCATGTCGAGCCTCGAGCCGAACACTCTCGACGGCATCGCGCACATCATCCAGGTGGCGCTGACGCCGGTCTTCCTTCTGTCCGGGGTCGCGACCCTGCTCAACGTCTTCGGTGCCCGCCTCGCCCGCGTCTCGGATCAGGCCGAAGGAGTGTCCGGCCTGCTCGCCGGCGCGAGCGAGACCGAGCGGCAGCGCCTCGGGCAGCGGCTCGACCGCCTGCGGGTGCGGGCGCTGCTCCTCGACGTCGCCGTGGTGCTCGCGGCCCTCTCGGGCGTCTCGACCTGCGGTGCCGTCCTGACGCTGTTCGTGGGCGCGCTGCGCGACGCCACCGTGGCGGGGGTGCTGTTCGCGCTGTTCGGCGCGGCGATCCTGTGCACGCTTCTGGCACTGGTCGCCTTCGGCACCGAGATGCTGCTCGCCAGCCGCGGCGTGCGCGTCCGGGTCGCCCTGCGGCGAGCCGAAGCGGAAGCCGGCCCGGAGGGCTGAGCGGTCGCGGAACCCATCGCAGGCCCGGGCTTTCCCCTGCGAACGCCCGGCGTTCCGGGCGGCTCGATCCTGAGGAGAGACATCGCGATGCCGACTGAACTGCCCAACGAGCGCAGCATCCGGAAGACCGGTTCGATGGAACTCGATCCCTCTGGCGAGGGCGTCGCCATCGACGAGACCGCCCGGCTGATCGCCTCGAACAAGGTCGAGGGCACGGCGGTCTACGACGCCGCCGGCAAGCATCTCGGCGCGGTGCACAACTTCATGGTCGACAAGGTCTCGGGCCAGGTGGCCTACGCCGTACTCGCCTTCGGCGGGTTCCTGGGTCTCGGCGAGAACCATCACCCGCTGCCGTGGAAGGCGCTGACCTACAGCGTCGAACTCGGCGGCTACGTGGTCGACATCGATCCGGCCACCCTCGCCGGGGCGCCGAGCCACGGCGCCGGCGAGGACGGCTTCGCCGACCCGGCCTATGGCGGCCGGCTCGACGATTACTACGGTCGCGGCCTGAAGGCGGCCTGACAGTGGCGGGGCGAAGAGCGGCCTAGAACTTGCCGCCGAGGCCGACGCTGCCCCCCGGCGTGAGCGCCGGTGCCATCGAACTCGACGCGCTGCCGCCGGTGGACTCGCCGTCGATCTCGTCGCGGCGGGCGAGGGTGCCGCGCACGAGGTCATCGAAGAA
>CAZZZJ010000168.1:0-6780 GCA_964658355.1 Beijerinckiaceae bacterium | reverse complement strand
CGACCGTTCCTCACGCCCGCGCATCGCCAAGCCTCCGTCCCGTCAGAGACAGAGTGAATCATCTCTCGGATAACCCCACCAGCGACTTCTGCAGCAGCCTGTTAGAGCCGGTCGCCCTACACCGGGAGGTGACCCCTTGGTTCAGGCGGCCGATTGTTATTCCGGCGTCAAAGCCTTGGCCGTGGCGAACTCCGCACCCGGACATTGCACGACAGCTTCAGTTTGCGGGCGCCGCTTGCCGACTGCAGCAAGAATGCCTCGTAAGCCTGAGCCCGTTTCGTCGCCTCGACCTAACGCTTAAGCTCTTCACATTCTTGCGCCGACAGCTGCTCCGGTCGGAACGGGTCGGTCTGAACCAGCCCCCCGCCTCCATGCGTGACCGGCTGCAGACCGCCATCGACGCGGCCGTGCGCATCGGGACGACCTTCCGGTCGTTCTTGGTGGACGAGACCTGGATCGAGCGCGTGATCCTGAACCATGCCGTCACCCTTCTGCGTCGCCATCGTCCCGCCGGACTTCGCCATACCCGCCATGGATGGTGCCGGGGCGGCCCGCGAGATCCGCAAGGGCCGGGCCGCCATCACGATCCGGTTCCTGTCTTGCCACGCGGCACCACGGCCGTGAGGCAAGCCGATGCGTCGGCGCCGACGGTATCGTCATGAAGTCGTTCCGGCATGGCGAGCGCGAGCGGAGGGTCGCCGATGCTATGGCGCGACACGGCCACCGGTGGTCCTGGGCCTGGTCACCGGTTGCTCCTCCGGCACCCGGTGCGCCGATTTCGAGGAGGGGAGTTGAGGGACAAGCGGCCGCGCCAAGGCTTCCTGGCCTCTTTCCACGTTGCCGCTAGCGATGCTGCGCTGGTAGGTTGCACGCGATATCCCTTCGGCACTCGGCGCCAGTTGCGTGCCGTCGCCACGTCGATCCGATTGCAAACCAAGCCGGACCGCGACCTTCGAGCGGTTGTGCATCCCACCAGGACGAAGGGCATCGAGCCATGCGGAAGGACGGCGATGCCCCCAAGGGGGACTTCATGGATGCGATCAGCGCGCAGGACATCGTCGACACTGTCCGGACCGGCCTGCTGGTCCTCGAAGGCGAGCTAAGGGTGCATTCGGCCAACCGAACCTTCTACCGGACCTTCGGGGTCGAGCCCAGCGCTGCCATCGGCAAGCCGTTGTTCGATATCGGCGACGGACAGCGGGACATCCCCGAACTCCGCAGGCTTCTCGTCAGGGTCGTTCCCCGGGGCGGCGCGGTCGAGGCGTTGGAGGTCGAGTATCGCGGCCCGGATGGCCGTGCCAGATGCAAGGCCGCGACGACCTTCACGGTGCGGTTGCCCGCCTCGATCCTGGCCGAGGCATAACGCGTTGAGCGACGCTTTGGCCTTCCTGGCGGGTGGCGGCGAGGCCGCCCGCATGATCCGCGGGCGTGATTGGTCGGATCACCCCCTCGGGCCACCGGAAGGTTGGTCGCCGGAGTTCCGCGCGGCGCTCAGCCTGGTGCTGAACTCGCCGGAATCGATGTTCCTGGCATGGGGGCCGGACCTCCACTTCTTCTTCAACGACACCTACGGCCCGCTGCTCGGCCCGCGCCTTGAGTGGGCGATGGGTGAGCGCTTCGAGGTGGTCTGGGCGGATGGCTGGGAACAGGCCAAGCCGATCATCTACGACGCCTTCGCCGGCCGCAGCCGGCGCTTCGACGACCTGCCCTGGAAGCTTGGCACCGACCGTGGCCAGGCCGACACATGGTTCTCGTTCTCCTACTCGCGGGTGCTCGACGGCCTGGGCTACGTCGCCGGCCTCTTCGTCCTCACGAACGAGACGACGGCGCGCGTGCGGGGCGACCGAGCGCTGCGCGAGAGTGAGGAGCACCACCGGCAGACGGTCGAGCTGAATCCGCAGGTGCCCTGGACCTGCGACCCGGAGGGGAACATCACCTCCTATTCGAACCGCTGGCTCGAACTGACGGGTCAGGCGCCGGGGGAGCCGGACGGGGCCGGGTGGCTCAGGGCGCTTCACCCGAACGACGTGCCGGGGACCCTCGCCGTGTTCGGTGCCGCCCTGTCGTCGGGGCAGCCGATCGACGTCGACTACCGCCTCCGCATGGCCGCTGGGGATTACCGTTGGATGCGCGCCCGCGCCCGGCCCCGCCGCAACGAGGGCGGGGGCATCGTGCGCTGGTACGGCGTCGTCGAGGACGTCCACGACAGGAAGCTCGCGGAGGCGCGGCTGCGCGAGATGAACGAGACGCTGGAGCGGCGGGTCGAGGAAGCGCTCCTGCAGCGCAAGCTCTGGGCCGAGGTGTTCGAGACCACCGACGCCCTCGTCGGCGCCCTCGACACGGACTACCGGCTGCTCGCCGCCAACCGCGCCTGGATCGCGGAGTTCGAGGCGATCTTCGGCATCCGGCCACGCGTCGGCGACCCCATCCTCGACCTGCTGGCGCACCGGCCCGACCTCGTTGCCCCGGTGAGGGAGACCTGGGGACGCGCCCTGTCCGGCGAGGAGTTCACGCTGGTCGAGGAGTTCGGCGACCCCGATAGGAAGCGGCCCTGCTACGAATTGAAGTTCACAACCTTGCGTGACGCCGAGGGACGCCGGATCGGCGCCTTCCAGTACGCCCAGGACGTGACCGAGCGGCTCCGCGACCAGGAACGGCTATCGAAGGCCGAGGAGGCGCTTCGCCACGCCCAGAAGCTGGAGGCCATTGGCCAGCTCACCGGCGGCGTGGCGCACGACTTCAACAACCTGCTCACCATTATCCGCTCGTCGGTGGAGTTCCTGCAGCGTCCGAACCTCGCCGAGGAGCGGCGCACCCGGTACCTGGAGGCGGTCTCCGACACGGTCGAGCGGGCCTCGAAGCTCACGAGCCAGTTGCTGGCCTTCGCCCGGCGACAGGCGCTCCAGCCCGAGGTGTTCGAGGTCGGAGAACGTCTGCGCGGCGTCTCGGACATGCTCAACGCCGTGACGGGCGCGCGCATCCGCATCGTGACCGAGGTGTCGGAGGTGCCCTGCCACGTGAGGTCCGACCCGAGCCAGTTCGAGACCGCCCTGGTGAACCTGGCGGTGAACGCGCGCGACGCCATGGACGGCGAGGGCACGCTGACCTTGCGCCTGGCCTGTGGGGTCCCGCTCCCTCGCATCCGCGCCCATGCCGGTGCCCCGGGACCCTTCGTGACGGTCTCGGTCGCGGACAGTGGCGCGGGCATCGAAGCAGGCCTGCTCGACCGGATCTTCGAGCCATTCTTCACGACCAAGGAGGTCGGCAAGGGTACCGGGCTCGGCCTCTCCCAGGTTATCGGCTTCGCCAAGCAGTCGGGCGGCGACGTGGACGTCGCGAGCGAGGTCGGCAGGGGCACGACCTTCACGCTCTACCTGCCCGAGGTCGATTTACCGACCGAGGGAGACGAGCCCGTTGACGACGGCACCGGCGAACGGCCGGCAGAACGGTCGCTCTGCCTCCTGGTGGTCGAGGACAACCTCGACGTAGGGCGCTTCGCCACGCAGCTGCTGGAGGATCTCGGCCACGCCACGGTCTGGGCGCACAACGCCGAGGCCGCATTGGAGGAACTGGTGCGATCGACGTCGCGGTTCGACGCAGTGTTCTCGGACGTTGTGATGCCGGGCATGGGAGGCGTCGCCCTCGCGCGGCGACTGCGCGCGAGCCACCCGGAGCTGCCGGTGGTCCTCACCACCGGCTACAGCAACGTCCTGGCGCAGGACGACGCACACGGTTTCGAGCTCGTCCGCAAGCCCTATTCGGCCGAGCAGGTCGCCGGTGCGTTGCGTGAGGCCCTGATGCGCACGACCCCGAAGGTCGCGACCTAGTAGTCCAAATCTGACGCTTGGTACCCACCTGCAAAGTCCGCAGCGGGTCGATTCTGTTGAAAAACTCGGGTGTTGCAGCGGTTGTGATGAGGTGATTCACTCCTGTCGAGAGACGGAGATCGAAGCAGATGATGGGACCTCGGCAAGTCTAGCAGAGTGCCCTGTTCTACGAGTTCTCGCTGGAGACGCACGTCCCCGCCGACCATCTGCTTCGCTCCATCGACCGCTTCGTCGACCTGGCCGGCCTGCGCCAGGAACTGGCCCCGTTCTACGCCTTGACGGGCCGCCCTTCCGTCGATCCCGAGTTGATGATCCGCATGCTAATCGTCGGCGACGAGATCGGCATCCGCTCCGAGCGTCGGCTCTGCGACGAGGTCCACCTCAACCTCGCCTACCGCCGGTTCTGCCGGCTCGGTCTCGACGGCCGGGTGCCGGATCATTCTACCTTCTCCAAGAACCGCCATGGCCGTTTCCGCGACAGTGATCTCCTGCGTCGGCTGTTCGAGACCGTGCTCGCCCGCTGCATCGCCGAGGGGCTCGTCGGTGGCGAAGGCTTTGCCGTCGATGGCAGCCTGATCAAGGCCGATGCCAATCGGCAGAAGGGGGTGGAAGGCTCTGCCGGCCTGCCGCCTGAGGTCGTGAGCCGCGCAGCTCAGGAGTACCTCGCCGTCCTCGACGAGGCCGCCTTCGGGGCCGCGACGCCGGTGCCGCCCAAGTTCATCTCGCCCGCCGATCCGGCCGCGCGCTGGACTGGAGCGCACGGCGGGCAGGCGTTCTTCGCCTACACGGCCAACTATCTGATCGACCTCGACCACGCGATCATCGTCGACGTCGAGGCGACCACGGCCATCCGGCAAGCCGAGGTTACAGCGGCCACACGCATGATCGAGCGTTCGCGCGAGCGCTTCGACCTCTATCCGGCCAAGCTGGCTGGTGACAGTGGTTACGGTTCGGCCGAGATGCTGGGTTGGCTCGTCTACGAGCAGGGCATCGAGCCGCACATCAGCGTGTTCGACAAATCGACCCGCACGGCACCTTCTCACGCGCTGACTTCACCTACGACCAGCCGGGCGACGTCTACCGCTGCCCGGCTGGCCAGGTGCTGACCACGACCGGCACCCTGGTCAACGACGGGGCGACGCTGCTGTACCGGGCGAGCAAGTTCGACTGCGCGCCATGCCCGTTGAAGGCACGGTGCTGCCCGAACGAGCCGGTGCGCAAGGTCCCGCGCTCGATCTACGAGGGCGCGCGGGACATGGCCCGCGACATCGCGCGGTCCGAGGAAGGCAAAACCTCACGACGCGAACGCAAGAAGGTCGAGATGCTGTTTGCCCACCTCAAGGGCATCCTGAAGCTGGACCGCCTCCGGCTACGAGGACCGAACGGAGCGAGGGACGAGTTCCACCTCGCAGCCGCCGGCCAGAACCTGAGGAAGCTCGCCAAGATCATCCCGGTCCCGCAGCCGAGCCCGGCTTGACCGGTAAGGGACACCCGGCTCGGGAACGAGGGCTCACCCCCCCCCACGCTCCGATCTCGGCCGAGAACGAGTTTTTCAACGAAATCGGTGGAAAGCGGCCTTACCAGGGTGCACCCCTCGGGTGGCGAGCTGCCACAACCCAGGGTCATCGCGTCCGCCGGAGAATTGGCTCATAAGGAATCATCACTGGCTTCGGTCCCGGCCGCCCGTGCCTGAGAGCAGCGAGCGCTCCCGCCCTTATTACGCGGAAAACGTCTGTGTCTGACAGCCGGCCCTTAGCTATCCTTATCGCAGAGGCTGACCAACTCGTCCGTATGGTCACCGCCGACATGCTGACGGATATTGGTTATCAGTCCATCGAGGTCTCCACCGCTGCCGAGGCACTGGCGGTCCTTGAAGGACCAGCCATTGTGCGCATGCTGATCACGGGCCGCAGCATTGTGGGCGATGGTGTTGCCCTCGCCCATCTCGTTCACCACCGTTGGCCCGGTGTTGGCATCATTGTCACCTCGGGAGCCGGGGCGGGGCTTCAGCGCGAATTACCGCCGGGTACGCGCTTGCTCAGCAAGCCGTACAAGTTTGCGGACCTGATCCAAGAGGTGGAAGCTGGTCTCGTAGAAGTGCGGGACGAGCCCTCGACCGCGCCCGTATTGCCGAGCGGCGTACCGCCTCATAGGGGATTGGATCTGGGCTACGGCGTGGGCGCCATAGCCGCCCCCTCGACCGAGCCGGACAAGACGTAACCTCTGTCTTCACGACGGCAAGTCCGTTACCCGAGCCGGAGGCAGGTATCCGGGGTGCTCAGGGTCCGAGATCGACAGGCTCAAGGCGTAAGGGCCCGCTATGGGTCCAGACTGTGTGAAAACGCGCTGATCTGGTAGTATAAATTCTGATCTTGGGAGGTCGGGATGAAGCGTTTCATTGCAGGCGAGGATCGTCAGCAGATTACACTGCTTCCCGACTGTCTGGACGACTACATCACCGCCGACAATCCGGTTCGCCTCGTCGAAGTGTTCGTCGATGAGCTCGACCTGACAAAGCTCGGCTTCGCGGGCGCCGTGCCAGAGGCAACGGGCCGTCCCGCCTACCATCCGGCGATCCTGCTCAAGATCTATCTCTACGGCTACCTCAACTGCGTTCCGTCGAGCCGGCGCCTCGAACGCGAGAGCCAGCGCAACATCGAGCTGATCTGGCTGACCGGTCGGCTGGTGCCCGACTTCAAGACGTTGGCCGACTTCCGCAAAGACAACTGTTCGGCCATCCAGGCCGCCTGCGCGCAGTTCGTGGTGCTGTGCCGCAGGCTGAACCTGTTCAGCAAGGCCGTCGTCGCGGTTGACGGCAGCAAGTTCAAGGCGGTCAACAATCGCGATAGAAACTTTACCGCCGCCAAGGTCGAAGCTCGGCTGGCGCAGGTCGAGGCAAGCATCGGCCGTTACCTCGCGGCGCTGGACCGGGCCGACCGCGAGCCGAGCGACA
>CAZZZJ010000167.1:0-6806 GCA_964658355.1 Beijerinckiaceae bacterium | reverse complement strand
GAGATCAAGGGCATCGACGCGATGGGCGACAAGAGCCGCAGCGCCAACGACGGCTGGAGCCAGGCGCCCGTGCCGCGGGAGGAATCGGCGGCCAAGGATGCGCCCAATCCGGGCGGCAACTCGACGGCCGAGAACCGCGACCGCAACGTGCCCGCCGCCCCCACGGGCTCGTCCTCGGCCAACGAGCCGCAGGCGCCGCTGGAGCACCGCACCCCCGGCCCGTCCGGGCAGAACCCGGCGGTTCCGTCGAAATAATTCCGGTTTCGTCTAGGGGATTGATCGGGCTGACAAATCGTGCGTGCTGCAGCGCGACATCCGACCGATCTGTGTCACGGAACCGCACTTGCCTCGAAGCGTCAATCCTGGGATGCATGCTGGAATTAGTCCAGCTTCGATCGGGGTAATCGGATGACGATTCAGGTCTCACGGCGTGGCCTGCTGAAGGGGGGCGCCGTCACCCTGGCAGGCGGCTCGCTCGGCGCTCTCGGCTTCGGCGGCCTCGAGCCGGCGATGGCGGCGGCGGTCCGTCCGTTCAAGCTCGCGCAGATGCGCGAGACCCGCAACACCTGCCCCTACTGCTCGGTGGCCTGCGGCATCATCCTCTACAGCCTCGGCGACAAGTCGAAGAACGCCCGCTCGGCGGTGATGCACGTCGAGGGCGACCCCGATCACCCGATCAACCGCGGCACCCTGTGCCCGAAGGGCTCGGCGCTGCTCGACTTCATCCAGGCCGAGACCCGGACGAAGTACCCGCTGCACCGCGAGGCCGGCTCCAAGGAGTTCAAGCGCGTCTCCTGGGACTTCGCCTTCGAGCGGATCGCCCGGCTGATGAAGGAGGACCGCGACAAGAACTTCGTGGCCAAGAACGGCGACCTCACGGTCAACCGCTGGACCACGATGGGCTTCCTCGGCGCCTCGGCGACCTCCAACGAGACCGCGTGGCTGACCTACAAGACGGTCCGAAGCATGGGGGCCCTGGTCTTCGACAACCAGGCCAGGGTTTGACACGGCCCATCGGTCGCCAGTCTGGCGCCCTCCTTCGGCCGCGGTGCGATGACCAACCTCTGGATGGACATCAAGCACGCGGACGTCATCACCGTCATGGGCGGCAACGCCGCTGAGGCGCATCCCTGCGGCTTCAAGTGGGTGGTCGAGGCCAAGGCGCACAACAACGCCAAGCTGATCGTCGTCGACCCGCGCTTCACCCGCACGGCGTCGGTGGCCGACCTGTACTGCCCGATCCGCCAGGGAACCGACATCGCGTTCCTGTCGGGCGTGACCAAGTACCTGCTCGACAACGACAAACTGCAGCACCGCTACGTCGCGGCGTATTCCAACGCCGGCTACGTCGTGCGCGAGGGCTACGACTTCCAGGACGGTCTGTTTGCCGGCTACGATCCTGAGAAGCGCGACTACGACAAGTCGACCTGGGACTACGAGATCGGTCCCGACGGCTACGCGGTGGTCGACGAGACGATGCAGCACCCGCGCTGCGTGATGCAGCTCCTGAAGAAGCACGTCGCGCTCTACACGCCCGAGATGGTGTCGCGGATCTGCGGCTCGCCGCAGGAGACCTTCCTCAAGGTCTGCGAGCTCATCGCCACGACGGCCGCGCCCGACCGGACCATGGCCTCGCTCTACGCGCTCGGCTGGACGCACCATTCCAAGGGCTCGCAGAACATCCGCTCGATGTGCATCGTGCAGACGCTCCTGGGCAACATCGGGATGCTCGGCGGCGGCATGCAGGCGCTGCGCGGCCACTCCAACATCCAGGGGCTGACCGATATCGGGCTGATGTCGAACCTCATCCCCGGCTACCTGAACATCCCGATCGAGAAGGAACCGACCTACCAGTCCTATGCCGAGAAGCGGCAGTTCAAGCCGCTGCGCCCCGGCCAGACCAGCTACTGGTCGAACTACAACAAGTTCTTCGTCTCGTTCCAGAAGGCGATGTGGGGCGAGAAGGCGACCAAGGAGAACGACTGGGCCTACGACTACCTGCCCAAGCTCGACGTGCCGACCTACGACGTGCTGCGCGGCTTCGAGCTGGCCAAGCAAGGCAAGATGACCGGGTACATCATCCAGGGCTTCAACCCCCTGCTGTCGTTCCCCAATCGCGCCAAGATGACGGAAGCCTTCTCCAAGATGAAGTTCATCGTGGTGATGGATCCGCTCAAGACCGAGACCGCGCGGTTCTGGGAGAACCACGGCGAGTACAACGACGTCGACACCGCCTCGATCCAGACCGAGGTGTTCGAGCTGCCGACCACGCTGTTCGCCGAGGAGGAGGGCTCGCTCTCCAACTCCAGCCGCTGGCTGCAATGGCACTGGCAGGCCCAGGACGCGCCGGGCGAGTGCAAGCCCGACATCGACATCATGGCCGGCATCTTCCTGCGCATGAAGGCGATGTACCAGAAGGAGGGCGGTGCCTTCCCGGACGCGATCGTCAACCTGACCTGGAACTACGCGATCGCCCACGAGCCGACCCCGGTCGAGCTCGCGCGCGAGCTGAACGGCTACACGCTCGCCCCGACGCCGGGCCTCGACGGGCAGACGCTGCCCGCCGGACGCCAGGTCGACGGCTTCGCCCAGCTCAAGGACGACGGCACCACCGCCTGCGGCTGCTGGGTCTACTCGGGCTGCTACACCGAGAAGGGCAACACCATGGCCCGCCGGGACAACACCGATCCCGGCGACCGCGGCATCGCGCCGAACTGGGCCTTCGCCTGGCCGGCCAACCGCCGCGTGCTCTACAACCGCGCCTCGTGCGACCCGGAAGGGAAGCCGTGGTCGGAGAAGAAGAAGCTCATCGAGTGGAACGGCAAGCAGTGGGTCGGCTTCGACGTGCCGGATTACGGCGTGACCGTGGCGCCCGATAAGGGCGTCGGCCCGTTCATCCTCAACCAGGAGGGCGTCGCCCGCCTGTGGACCCGCGGCCTGATGCGCGACGGGCCGTTCCCGACGCATTACGAGCCGTTCGAGTCGCCGATGGCGAACATCCCGTTCCCGAAGATGAAGGGCAACCCGGCCTCGCGCATCTTCAAGGACGACCTCGCCGACCTCGGCACCGCGGAGGAATTCCCCTACGCGGCGACGAGCTACCGCCTGACCGAGCACTTCCACGGCTGGACCAAGCACGCCCGGATCAACGCGATCCTCCAGCCGGAGGCCTTCGTCGAGATCTCCGAGCAGCTCGCGAAGGAGAAGGGCATCGTCAAGGGCGGCTGGGTCCGGGTCTGGTCGAAGCGCGGCTCGCTCAAGGCCAAGGCCGTGGTCACCAAGCGGATCAAGCCGCTGATGTGCGACGGCAAGGCCGTCCACGTGGTCGGCATCCCGCAGCATTGGGGCTTCATGGGCCAGACCAAGAAAGGATGGCACCCGAACTCGCTCACTCCGGTGGTCGGCGACGCCAACACCGAGACGCCCGAGTTCAAGGCGTGGCTCGTCAACATCGAGCCGACGACGCCGCCGTCGGACGCCGTCGCGTAAGGGGAGCATCAGACCATGGCCGATTACAGCTCCCTCGACATCCGGCAGCGCTCCGCCTCCACGGAGACGCCGCCGGCCATCCGCTCGCATATGGAGGTCGCCAAACTCATCGACGTGTCGAAGTGCATCGGCTGCAAGGCCTGCCAGTCGGCCTGCGAGGAGTGGAACGACCTGCGCGACGACGTCGGCGTCAATGTCGGCGTCTACGACAACCCGCACGACCTCACGCCCAAGACGTGGACCCTGATGCGGTTCACCGAGTACGAGAACGAGGCGACCAACAACCTCGAATGGCTGATCCGCAAGGACGGCTGCATGCACTGCACCGATCCGGGCTGCCTCAAGGCGTGCCCGTCCCCGGGCGCGATCGTGCAGTACTCGAACGGCATCGTCGACTTCATCGAGGAGAACTGCATCGGCTGCGGCTATTGCGTGAAGGGCTGCCCGTTCAACATCCCGCGCATCTCCGAGAAGGACCACAAGGCGTACAAGTGCACGCTGTGCTCGGACCGCGTGGCCGTCGGCCAGGCGCCCGCCTGCGCCAAGGCGTGCCCCACCGGCTCGATCATGTTCGGCACCAAGGCCGCGATGATCGAGCAGGCGCACGACCGGGTCGAGGACCTCAAGTCGCGCGGGTTCGAGCATGCCGGCCTGTACGACCCGGCCGGCGTCGGCGGCACGCACGTGATGTACGTGCTGCACCACGCCGACAAGCCGCAGCTCTATGCCGGCCTGCCGCTCGACCCGAAGATCTCGCCGCTCGTCGCCTTCTGGAAGGGCGGCGCCAAGGTGTTCGGGCTCGCGGCGATGGGCTTCGCCGCGGTCGCCGGGTTCTTCCACTACGTCACGGCGGGGCCGAACGAGGTCGTCGCCGAGGAGGAGGAAGAGGCGATCGAGTACGATCACGAGAAGCGCCGCAACGCCGGCGACGCGGGCGGCGAGGCACGGCCGCATTGACGGAGCCGAGGGACCGGGACGGCCGAGGCCGCCACCGGTCCCTCCGGTGAGATCGCCGGGACGCGTCGGTGGCCGCGGGAGCGGAGGCCGCCGCGTCCCGGTTCCCGTTTCGCGCCGCCATTCGAGAGAAGCAGATCCGATGACCGTTCACACCGACATCCGCGACGGCGACGCCCGGCCCCTGCGCGAGGTGCACGAGGCACCCGAGGTCCTGTACGTTCCGCGCTACACCGGCCTGCAGCGCGTCAACCACTGGATCACCGCGATCCTGTTCACCCTGCTGACCCTCTCGGGGCTGGCGATGTTCACGCCCTACCTGTTCTCGCTCACCGGCATCTTCGGCGGGGGCCAGGCGACGCGGGCGATCCACCCCTGGTTCGGCGTGGCTCTGGCCGTCAGCTTCGCGCTGCTGTTCCTGCGATTCTGGAAGCTCAACATCCCGAACAAGGACGACGTCGTCTGGTCGATGAAGATCGGCGACGTGGTCACCAACCGCGAGGACCGGCTGCCCGAGCTCGGCAAGTACAATGCCGGACAGAAGGGCGTGTTCTGGGGCCAGACCGCCTTGATCGGGATCATGTTCGTCACCGGCCTGGTGATCTGGGACCAGTACTTCTACGCCTACACCGTCATCGAGACGAAGCGCTGGGCGCTGCTGGCGCACTCGCTCGCGGCCGTCATCGCCATCGCGATCATCGTCGTGCACATCTATGCCGGCATCTGGGTGCGCGGCACCGGCCGGGCGATGGTGCGCGGCACCGTCACCGGCGGCTGGGCCTATCGCCACCACCGCAAGTGGTTCCGCCAGATCGCCGGCGGCAAGCGCCAGCGCGGTTCCACCGACAAGCGCGGGCACTGACGCCTTGGCCCGCTTCTTCAAGCGAAACCAGGCGGCCGAGCCTGCGGGCGAAGCCCCCGTCGCCGAGGCCCCCCAGCGCCCCAAGCTGCACGAGCTGCAGCCGGATCCGGACCGGATCGGCATCGCGGGCTCGGTTCCGTTCGTCCAGCTTCCCGTCCCGGCCGACCTGTTCGCGAACCGCGCCCTGCGGCTGCGGCGCCTCGCCCCGGATCATCCGATGGGCGGCTATCTCGACCTGCTCGGGCGCATCGCCACGGCCCAGGCCTCGGTCCAGGCCTCTCGCGCGACGGTCGCCCCCGCCGAGCCCGATCCCGACCGGGCCATGCGGATCGAGCATGGCATGCCGCCCCTCTCGCGCCACAGCCTCGAAGTGCCCGGCGCCTTTCCGGCCTGCCTCGACGGGCTTCTGGACGCGCTGGACCTCGGACCCGCGCCGCAGGCGGTGCACGACGCCGTCGCGGCCTTGCGGGCTTCGACGCCGGAAGACCGCCTCGACCTCGCGGTGCAGGTGTTCGAGGGCGCGTTCCCGGTCGCGCGCATGGCCGAGTGCGTGTTCGTCGCGGCCGCCCTCCAGATCTGCCTGGCGGAAGCGGCCGCCGGCCTCGACCGTTCGACCGTGAAGGCGGTCGCCGACGGCGTGTGCCCGTGTTGCGGCGGCGCGCCGGTGGCGAGCCTGATCGTCGCCTGGACGCCGGCCGACAAGGCCCGGTATCTCGCCTGTTCGCTCTGCGGCACGCAGTGGAACCACGTCCGCATCCGTTGCATCGCCTGCGGCTCGGGCGAGGCGATCACCTACCAGAGCCTCGACGAGGTCTCGAAGGACATCCAGGTCGAGACCTGCGGCACCTGCCACAGCTACATCAAGCACCTGCACCAGCACCGCGACCCCGGTCTCGACCCGGTGGCCGACGACGTCGCCTCCTACGGCCTCGATCTCAAGATCGCCGAGGACGGCTTCCGCAAGGCCGGGCTGAACCCCCTGTTCGTGATCTGAACGCATCCCGGTTCATCCGTCGAGCGTGACAAATCGCCTATCGCGGCAGGGCATGGATCGATTGCGCGCAATCGACGTTGTCCGGCCACGGAAGCGCGATGCTTCACCGAGTCCGACAGGAAACCACCATGATCAAGATCACCGTCGCCACCGTCCTCGCCCTGGGGCTAGCGTCCCCGGCCTTCGCTCAGGTGATCGAGACGCCGACGAGCACGACCGTCATCGTTCCGCCCGGCGCGCCCGGCGTCGTCACGCGCCAGACCAACTCGACCGGCGCGGAGAACGCCGCCACCTATTCGCCGACCGGCCGCGCCGCCGACGGCATCGCCACCGACTCGGCCGCCGCCGGCAACGAGGGCCAACCCTCGCGCCTCGGCTCCACCGGCAGCGGCGGCGGCAAGTAACGGCACGCGCAAGGGCCGGTTGGAACCGCTCTCCGTCGTCGACACGGAGAGCGGGACGATGTCCGAGTCTTCCGCGATCGATCGCGTCGGCGAAGGCGTACCC
>CAZZZJ010000166.1:5086-6850 GCA_964658355.1 Beijerinckiaceae bacterium | reverse complement strand
GCATCCTCATGGCGATCGGCTTTTCGGGGTTCGCCGCCGGCACCTGGATCGTCACGGGGCTGACCAAGGACTGGGACTTCTGGGAGCTGCTGTGGCCGCAGGTCCTGCGCGGCTGTTCGCTGATGCTGTGCATGATCCCGATCAACAACATCGCACTCGGCACGCTGCCCCCGGCCCGGATCAAGAACGCGTCGGGCCTGTACAATCTCACGCGAAACCTGGGCGGCGCGGTGGGTCTCGCGCTGATCAACACCCTGCTCAACGATCGCTGGGACCTGCACCTGGAGCGCCTGCACGAGCGCTTCACCTGGGCCAACGCGGCCGCGCTGGAGCGCCTCGATGCGATGCGGCGCCAGTTCGAGCCGCTCGGGAGCGACGCGGAGAAGATGGCGCTGAAGGCGATGACGAACACCGTGCGGATGCAGGGGCTCGTGATGAGCTTCGAGGACGTGTTCCTCGTGCTCACAGGCCTGTTCCTGCTGATGGCCCTGGCGACGCCCCTGATCCGCAAGCCGGCCGCGGCCGGCGCCGGCGGGGGCGGGCACTGACGGGCCGGGCCCGGCGCGCGCGACGCAGGGATTGTGGGGAAAACGCCGCTCCGCGCGGCGCCGGCGTCGCGGCCGGCGCGCGCTCGTGCCACGCTGGGACTTCGTCGGCGCAGGTTTGCGTTGGATCACCATAGCTCCGATCTGCTAGAGCGGAGTGCAAGGCCCGATCGCGGCCCGAGGATCGACGCATGGATTTCCTGACCGCGATGGGCGGCACGGCCACCGGCTTCTTCGGTGCGGTGATCCCGTTCCTGTTCGTTCTGACCGTCGTGGTCTTCGTCCACGAGATGGGGCACTTCCTCGTCGGCCGCTGGTGCGGCGTCGGCGTCCACGCCTTCTCCATCGGCTTCGGGCCGGAACTCGTCGGCTTCAACGACCGTCACGGCACCCGCTGGAAGCTCTGCGCGATCCCGCTCGGCGGCTACGTCAAGTTCCACGGCGACGCCAACGGCGCCAGCGTCCCCGATGCGGACACCATCGCGAAGATGACCCCGCACGAGCGGGCGATCAGCTTCCCGACCCAGCCGGTCGCCAAGCGCGCGGCGATCGTCGTCGCCGGGCCGGTGGCGAACTTCATCCTCGCGATCCTGCTGTTTGCCGGCGCGATCTGGCTCGGAGGCCGCCTCGAGCTGCCCGCCCGGGTCTCGTCGATCGATCCGAACAGCGCGGCGGCGCAGGCCGGCTTCCAGACCGGCGACTTGGTCAAGAGCATCGACGGCGAGCCGATCCCCGATTTCAACGCGATGTACCGCATCGTCACCGGCAGCGCCGGAACGCCGCTGAACTTCGTCGTCGAACGGGCGGGTGCCGACGTGCCGATCGTCGCGACGCCGCAGGTCTACGAGGAGAGCACCAAGTTCGGCCGCCACCGCATCGGGCGGCTCGGCATCCGCTCTCCCGCCGCCTCCGAGGCGAAGCTCGTCACCTACGGTCCCGTCGCCTCCCTCGGCCTCGGCGTGCACGAGACCGTCTTCGTGGTCGAGCGCACCTTCTCCTATCTCGGCAAGCTGGCGACCGGGCGCGAATCCGCCGACCAGCTGTCCGGGCCGATCGGCATCGCCCGCGTCTCCGGCGAGGTCGCCAAGGTCGGCGGATTCGGCGCGCTGATCGGGCTGATCGCGCTGCTCTCGGTCTCGATCGGCCTGCTCAACCTGTTCCCGGTGCCGCTGCTCGATGGCGGCCACCTGCTGTTCTACGCCTTCGAGGTGGTGCGCGG
>CAZZZJ010000166.1:2831-4986 GCA_964658355.1 Beijerinckiaceae bacterium | reverse complement strand
CGTTAAGTGGCGCGAAGGCCACGGCCCCCCAAAATCCCCGACATGGACCCCCCCGCGCCGTTTGCTTGGCAGGGGAATCCCGCTAAGAGCTACGCTTGGACCAGGTATTACGGGACGACCGGTCAACGGTTGCCCGTGGCGGGTGCGAACCCGATCCGATAATAAGACAGACGGGCGAATAGATGATGTCGATGACGGGGAAGCACCGGCGCAAGTCGGTGAAGCGGACCATCGTCCTAGCCGCCGCGGCGGGCATTGCGCTGACCGGGGTCGCACAGGCCCAGCAGATCGTCGTTCAGGGCAACCGCCGCGTCGATGCCGACACCATCCGTTCCTACGTCACCGGCACCGCATCGGGCTCGGCCGAGGAGGCCCGCCGCAACCTGCTCGCCAGCGGCATGTTCTCGGATGTCAAGGTCGCCGCCAGCGGCGGTCGCACCGTGGTGACGGTGCGCGAGAACAATCTGATCAACCGCGTGGTGTTCGAGGGCAACAAGAAGGTCGAGAAGGCAACCCTGGAGGGGCAGATCGAGGCGAAGGCCCGGGGCGCCTTCAACGAGGCGGTGATCAAGTCCGATCTGGCGCGGATCAAGGAAGTCTACCGCCGCGCCGGACGCGGGACCGCCAAGGTCACCTACCGGACCGTCGACCTGCCCAACGGCTCGATCGACGTGATCTACCAGATCGACGAGGGCGATAAGACCGGCATCGTCTCGATCAGCTTCGTCGGCAACAACGCGGTGAGCGAGCGGACGCTGAAGGGGCTGGTATCCTCGTCCGAGATGAACTTCCTGTCGTTCATCAAGACCTCCGACGTCTACGATCCCGACCGGATCGCCAACGACCTCGACCTCGTCCGGCGCTACTACCTCCGCAAGGGCTACGCCGACTTCCGCATCGTCAACGCCGACGCCCGCTACGTCGAGGGTCCGGACGCCAACGGTTGGGTGATCACGGTCACCATCGAAGAGGGCGAGCAGTACACGGTCGGCGCGGTGGCGGTGGATTCCCGCCTGCCCGGCCTCGACACGAAGAATCTGGACGGCGAGATCCGCACCGGCGTCGGCGACGTCTACAACGCCGAGGACGTCGAGAAGACGTTGTCCGGCCTGACCAACGACGTCGCGCGGGCCGGCTATCCCTTCGCCCAGGTCCGCCCGACCGGCCAGCGCGACCGCGCGACCCACCAGGTCTCCCTCGGCTTCGTGGTGGAGGACGGCCCGCGCGTCTACGTCGAGCGCATCAACATCCGCGGCAACACCCGCACCCGCGACTACGTCATCCGCCGCGAGCTCGATATCGCCGAGGGCGACGCCTACAACCGGGTGCTGACCGACCGCGCCGAACGCCGCCTGAACGGCCTGGGCTTCTTCAAGAAGGTCCGCTTCTCCAACGAGCCGGGCTCCTCGCCCGACCGCGTCGTGATCAACATCGACGTCGAGGATCAGCCCACGGGCTCGTTCTCGGTGGCAGGCGGCTACTCCACCCAGGACGGCATAATCGGCGAGGTCTCGGTCTCCGAGTCGAACTTCCTCGGCCGCGGCCAGTACGTCCGCGTCGCCGGCACCGGCGGCCAGTACTCGCGCGGCGTCGACTTCTCGTTCACTGAGCCGTACTTCCTCGGCTATCGCCTGGCCGCCGGCTTCGACGCCTTCTACAAGTACAGCGACCTGACCCGCTACTCGCGCTACGAGACCACCGTCTACGGCGGTCAGATCCGCGTCGGCCTGCCGGTGACGGAAGCCTTCGGCGTGACCCTGCGCTACTCGCTGTACAACACCGAGCTGAAGGTCCCGAACTCGATCAAGCAGCCCTACAACGATTGCTCGAACCCGATCCCGGGTCTCACCACCGTTTATCAGCCGGGGCAGATTCTCAACGGTCGCGACGTCAGCGGCCTCGCCAAGTACCCGGACTGTGCCTACAACGGCGAAGCCTCGATCGCGATCAAGGGTTCGCAGGGCAACACGCTCACCTCGCTCGCCGGCCTGACGCTGGCCTACTCGACGCTCGACGTGATCGGCGCGCCCCGGAACGGCCTCTACGCCGAACTGAAGCCCGACCTTGCCGGCCTGGGCGGTGACTCGAAGTTCTTCCGCGTGACCGGCGACGCCCGGTACTACAAGGAGATCTACGAGGACGTCGTCGGCTTCGT
>CAZZZJ010000166.1:0-2731 GCA_964658355.1 Beijerinckiaceae bacterium | reverse complement strand
TGACCGGCGACGCCCGGTACTACAAGGAGATCTACGAGGACGTCGTCGGCTTCGTGCGCATCCAGGGCGGCCACATCGAGGCGCTCGACAGCAACCCGCTGCGCATCACCGACCAGTTCTTCCTCGGACCGTCGCTCGTCCGCGGCTTCGCCCCGAACGGAATCGGCCCGCGCGACGTCGGCACCACCGACGCCCGCTCCAACGCCATCGGCGGCTCGACCTATGTCGGCGGCACCCTCGAGGTCCAGTTCCCGCTGCCTTACGTGCCGCGTGACCTCGGCCTGAAGGGCGCGGTCTTCGCCGACGCCGGCACCCTGTTCGGCTATCACGGCCGCACGACCTTCGACGTGAACGGCGACGGCTTCATCAACGGCACGGCTCCTGGTGGTCGGTGTGCCTTCAACGCCTTCACGATCGGCGTCGAGCCGGAATGCGTGAGCGTCCGCGACAAGGCCGTCATCCGGTCCTCGGTCGGCGCCTCGATCCTGTGGAACTCGCCCCTCGGCCCGATCCGCTTCGACTACGCCTATGCGCTCAGCAAGGACGAGGGCGTGAAGGTCTTCGTTCCGGGCTTGGGCAAGTACGGCCATATCGGAGCGGACCAGACGCAGGCGTTCCGCTTCTCCGGCGGATCGCGGTTCTGATCCGAGAAAAAAGGTCGCGCGCCGCTTCGGGTTTCCCGGGGCGGCGCGTTGTCGTGCATGCCTGATCCCGTCTTCTTCATCCCGCAGCCCGGTCTCAACCTCGGCCTCGTTGCCGAGGCGGCCGGCCTTCCCGTGCCCGAGGGCTTCGATCCGGCGCAGCCGATCGATGCCGCCGCGTCGCTCGAAGCCGCCGGCGCGCGCGACCTCGCCTACATGGACAACGCCCGCTACGGCGACGCGCTCGCCGCGACGCGGGCCGGCGTCTGCCTCGTCGCCCCGCGATTTGCCGCCCGCGTCCCGAGCGGGACCGCCGGCTTGGTCATCCGCGATCCCTACCGGATCTACGCGACGCTCCTCGCCCGCCTGCATCCGGACGCGCTCCGTCCCGGGTCGCAGTTCGGCGCGCGGGGGGTGGCACCCGGCGCCCATGTCCATCCCGATGCACGGCTGGAAGACGGTGTCACGGTCGATCCCGGCGCGGTCGTCGGCCCCGGTGCCGAGATCGGCGCGGGCACGGTGATCGGCCCCGGTGCCGCTGTCGGGCCGAACGTGCGGATCGGGCGGGATTGCTCGATCGGAGCCGGCGTCACCCTGAGCCACGCGCTGCTCGGCAACCGCGTGATCGTTCATCCCGGCGCCCGCATCGGCCAGGACGGATTCGGCTTCCACATGGGGGCGACCCACCTCAAGGTGCCGCAGGTCGGCCGGGTCATCGTCCAGGACGACGTCGAGATCGGCGCCAACACGACGGTCGACCGCGGCGCCTCCCGCGACACAGTGATCGGGGAGGGCACCAAGATCGATAACCTCGTGCAGATCGCCCACAACGTCGTGATCGGCCGCCATTGCGTGATCGTGTCGGGCGTCGGCATCTCCGGCTCGACGACGCTGGAGGACTACGTCGTGCTCGGGGGGCAGGTCGGGGTCGTCGGCCACCTGCGCATCGGCCGCGGTTCGCAGATCGCCGGCTCCTCCAACGTCAACCGCGACGTGCCGCCCGGCAGCCGCTGGGGCGGTACGCCGGCCAAGCCCGTCCGCGCATGGTTCCGCGAATTGACGACGCTCGCCCGCCTCGCCGAACGCGCCGGCCGCGACGAGGCCGCGGACAAGGGCTGATCGATCCGTAAACGGACGGCGCGGCCGGACGATCGCCCGGGTCGCGCGGTCGTGAACGGACCTGCCGGCCCCCGATGCGTGGGCGGAACGGGTCGATCGTCCCGGTCCCTGCACCGGCCGTGCTTGCGTCTTGGCGCGGTTTGGGTCGAAAGGACGGGAGATCGGTGACGACGGGCGTGCGCGGTTGCGGCGGGTCGAGGCGAGGATCGAAGAAATCGATGAGTGAGACGGTGCGTGAACTCGGCTCGGCCGACATCCAGAAGGTGCTCGAGCTGCTGCCGCACCGGTACCCGTTCCTGATGATCGATCGGATCATCGAGATCGACGGCGACGAGAGCTGCATCGGCATCAAGAACGTCACCGTCAACGAGCCGCAGTTCACCGGGCACTTCCCGAACATGCCGGTGTTTCCCGGCGTGCTGCTGATCGAGGGCATGGCCCAGACCGCCGGGGCGATCTGCTGCCGGCACATCATGGAGCGCAACGTGCAGACCAAGCAGGTGTTCTTCATGACGATCGACAAGTGCAAGTTCCGCAAGCCGGTCGTGCCGGGCGACCAGGTCCGCTTCCACATGACGAAGACCAACCACCGCAAGACCATGTGGTGGTTTCGCGGCCAGGCCCGCGTCGACGGCGTCCTCGTGGCGGAGGCCGAGATCGGGGCCATGTTGGTGACCGCGTGAGCGCCCCCAAGATCCATCCGAGCGCGATCGTCGAGGACGGCGCGGAGATCGGCGACGGCTGTCGGATCGGCCCGTTCTGCCATGTCGGCCCGAAGGTGGTGCTCGGCGTCGATTGCGAACTCGTCAGCCACGCGGTCGTCGCCGGCGACACCCGCATCGGCGCGCGGACCAGGATCTATCCCTTCGCCTCGATCGGCCACCCGCCGCAGGACCTCAAGTACAGGGGCGAGCCCTCGACCCTGCGGATCGGCTCCGACTGCCTGATCCGCGAAGGCGTCACCATGAACC
>CAZZZJ010000165.1:0-6890 GCA_964658355.1 Beijerinckiaceae bacterium | reverse complement strand
GCGCGAGGATCGTCGTGATCGCCGATTGCGGATACGACCAGTCCCGCACCCGGATGCCGCTGGCGGTCCGCAATGGCGAGCGGCCTCCGTCCGCGGCGACGACGAGCTGGGCCGAGACGTGGCCGCCATCGGCGAGGCGAACCTGGGAAACGGCTTCTCCTGCAATCGCTTCCGTGGCGTCGCTCTCAAACAGGGTGAGGTTGTCGGCACGGCGCGCCTGCCGGCGCAGGGCCTCGACCAGGAGCCGGCTCTCGACGTTCCAGCCGAACGCCTCCAGGCCGATCTCAGCCGCGTGGAAGCGGGCGGGCGGCGGGCGGAAGAGGCTGCCGGTGTCGTCGATGATCTGCAACGTCGCCAGCGGACCGGCCTGCGGGGCGATGCCGCTCCAGGCTCCCAGCGCCTCGAGGAAGCGCACGGAGCCGTCGAGCAGGGCGACGGTGCGTCCGTCCGCGACGGGCGCGTGGCGTCCGACCAGGGCCGTCGGGACGCCGTCGCGGGCGAGCGCCAGGGCGGCGGCGAGTCCGGCGGCTCCGGCGCCGACCACCGCGACGGCGAACGTCCTGTCCTGTCGGGACGGCTGGGGCACGGGCGGACGATCCTCGCGGCGGCCGGACGGCCCGGCACGAGAGGATCTAGGGCGGTTCCGCGTCCCTGTCGCCGGTGCTGCGGCAACCCGCTCCAGCGCGACGCGTCGCCGGAAAGCCCGTCAGCCGGCGCCGAGCAGCCGGATCGCGGCATCGCGCTCGAACAGGTAGAGCAGCACCCGCAGCGCTTGCCCCCGCTCCGTCCGCAGGGTCGGATCGCGCTCGACGATCAGCCGGGCATCGTCGCGGGCGACCTCCAGGAGGGCGCCGTCGCTCTCCAGGCGGGCCAGCCGGAAAGCCGCGGCGCCGGATTGGCGGGTGCCGAGCACCTCGCCCTCGCCGCGCAGCGCCAAGTCGGCCTCGGCGATGCGAAACCCGTCCTCGCTCTCGCGCATCATCTCGAGGCGGCCCTTCGACACCTGGCCCAGGGGGCCGCGATAGAGCAGCAGGCAGGACGAGGCCTTGGAGCCGCGCCCGACCCGGCCGCGAAGCT
The DNA here is from genome assembly GCA_964658355.1 of Beijerinckiaceae bacterium. Lineage (GTDB taxonomy): Bacteria > Pseudomonadota > Alphaproteobacteria > Rhizobiales > Beijerinckiaceae > Methylobacterium. The sequence continues at coordinate 5,813 of CAZZZJ010000165.1, read as the reverse complement.
GGTGCAGCTGGGCCAGCCCGAAGCGCTCGGCATGCTCGATCACCATGATCGTCGCCTCCGGCACGTCGACGCCGACCTCGACGACGGTGGTGGAGACCAGCACCCTGGTCTCGCCCGCCGCGAAGCGGGCCATCGCCGCGTCCTTCTCGGCGCCCGGCATCTTGCCGTGGATCAGCCCGACATCGGCACCGAAGTACTGCTTCAGGTCCTCGAAGCGCTCTTCGGCCGCGGCGAGGTCGACGAACTCCGACTCGGCGACCAGCGGGCAGATCCAGTAGACGCGCTCGCCGCCCTGGAGCGCGCGTCGCAAGCCGGCCACGACCTCGTCGATGCGCTCGATCGGGATCGTGAGCGTCCGGATCGCCTGACGGCCGGCGGGCTTCTCGTCGAGGATCGAGACGTCCATGTCGCCGAAGCAGGTCAGGGCCAGCGTCCGCGGGATCGGGGTCGCGGTCATGACCAGGATGTCGACCGCCGCACCCTTGGCACCGAGCGCGAGGCGCTGGTGGACGCCGAACCGGTGCTGCTCGTCGACCACCGCGAGGCCGAGATCCGAGAACACGACGCTGTCCTGGAACAGGGCGTGGGTGCCGACCAGGATATCGATCTCGCCGGCCGCGAGGTCGGCCAGCGTCGCCCGGCGCTCCGCGGCGCGGTCGCGCCCCGTCATCAGGCGAAGGCGAAGCGCGCCGACGAGGGGTTTGAGGCGCTCGAAATGCTGCCGCGCCAGGATCTCGGTGGGGGCCATCAGCGCCGCCTGCCGGCCGGCCTCGCAGGCCGAGGCCATGGCGAGCAGCGCCACGACGGTCTTGCCCGAGCCGACATCGCCCTGCAGCAGGCGCAGCATCCGCTTGTCGGAGGCGAGATCGCCGCGGATCTCGGCGACCGCGCGCGCCTGCGCGCCGGTCAGCGCGAAGGGCAGGCCGGCCTCGATCCGCGCGGAGAGGCGTCCGTCGCCGGCATTGATCCGTCCGGGCTTGCGGCGGCTGCGCGCCCGCATCAGTGCCAGCGCGAGCTGCGAGGCGAGGAGCTCGTCGTAGGCGAGCCGCTTCCGCGAGGGGGTCGCGGGCGGGGGGATGGCGATGCCGTTGGCGCCGAGCGTCGGGGGCTTCGGCACCTCGTCGGGCCGGTGCTCGGCCCGGAGCGCCTCGGCGAAGGCCGGCAGGCGGTTCTGCCGCAGCCAGGCCGGGTCCTGCCATTCGGGCAGCACCGGCAGCCGGTCCAGGGCGGCGACGGCGAGCTTGCCGATCGCCCGCGAGGTCAGCCCTTCCGTGGCGCCGTAGACCGGCTCGACCGTCGGCAGCGCTGCCAATCCCTCCGCGTCGACGATGCGGGACGGATGGACCATCTGGCGGCTGCCGTCCCAGAGGTCGATCCGGCCGGTGACGTAGCGGTGGCTGCCCAGCGGCAGCATCTTCTCGACCCGCGCCGCCGGCATCCCGAAGAACACCAGGGTGATGTCGCCGGTCTCGTCCTCGACGAGTACCCGGTGCGGGCGCTTGCCCGGCCCGGTTCCGGCCGGCCGATGAAGCGACACGGTGACGCCGACGGTGACCGGCTCGCCGACCGGGGCCTCGTCGACCGAGCCGACGAGCTTCTGCGCGATGCCGCCCTGCGGCAGGTGGAACAGCAGATCGACGATGCGGGCCGGCCGCTCCGGCGTGCCGAGCAGCTTCTCGATCATCGGCGCCATCTTGGCGCCGACCCCCGGCAGACCGCGCGCGGTCGCGAACAGCGGATCGAGGATGCTGGGGCGCAGGAGCGCAGGGGCCGTCTCGTCGCGCATCGACAATCTGCTCGTTCGGCCCATTCTGCCCGGCAGGCCCCTCATAGCCCGTGCAGGCCGTCCCGTCGCGCGTCCGCGCGGCCGCTGGCCGGATCCCGTGATCATCGGATCGAAGGATCCTTCGCACGGCGCCGACGAACGATCCGCTGGCAGGCGGGCCGCAAGGGCCTAGATACGGAGGCGGCGGCGCTTCGCGCGGCCGGCGGCGGGAGCCAAGGGGGAGCCGAGGCGATGATCGAGTTTTTCGACCGGGAGGGACGTCCATCCGCCTTCTGCGACGACGGGCGGGCGGTCTACCACTGGGATGGACGCCCCGCGGCGATCATCGACGACGACAAGGTCTTCGCCTATTCGGGCCGCTTCGTCGGCTGGTTCTCCAACGGCTGGATCAGCGACGCGCACGGGAACCGGCTGCTCTTCGAATTCGACGCGGTCGGGGGGCCGGCCAAGCCGGAACGCGGTACCCGGGTCGCCAAGGGCCAGCGCGGCCACAAGCCGCCCTTGGGCCCGCGTGACACCGTCCCGGATCCGCCCGGACCGTCTGCGTCGTGGTCGGAGACCGCGTTCGCCGGTTTGGCCTGACCCTTTCGCACCGTGATCACCGGATCACGGCTTGTCACCATCGACCCGAGGCGATCCCGATGTCCGGCACCACCCGCACCAGCGCGGATCTCGATCCCCGCCGCCGCCGCACGCTGTTTCGCGCCTGGCACCGGGGCATCCGCGAGATGGACCTGATCATGGGGCGGTTCGCCGATGCCGAGATCGGCGACCTGAGCGATGCGGATCTCGACCTGTTCGAGGCCTTGATCGAAGTGCCGGACCGCGACCTGTTCCGCTGGCTCGTCGGCGAGGAACAGGTGCCCGACAACTACGACACGGCCCTGTTCCGCCGTCTCAAGGCCTTCCACAAGCACGACGCGCCGATCCATTCCTGAGGGAACGGCGGACGGTGCCGGTGCGACCCTACAGGTCGGGCTCGTTGACGACGTAGGGACCGATGCGGCTCATCAGGTCGACCGGTGCGCCCGCGCGGCGACCCTTCGCACCCTCGATCACCAGGACCGGGATGCCCTGGTCGCGCACCTGGGCACGGAGCCGTGCGGCGAGCCGGGCATAGCTCGAATCGCGGCGCGACGAGGTCTGGAGCAGGATGGCGGCCGGCTTGGCGATCACCGCGAGCACGTCGGCCGCGGCCTCGAGGGAGACGGTGACGCTGGCATAGCCGAGCTCGGCCAATTCTCCGGCCAAGGAGTGATCGATGGCGCGGACACCATCGTCGACGACGAGCACTTGTTGCAGCGCACCCATAAGATCGAGAGCTACCCCATCGCGGCTGACTTGGGAAGAGAGCTGAGCTTTAAACCCCCGGCGGAGCGTTTGGTTCGCCGGCGCCGTTTGCAGCCGCGAAAATAGAGCGCCGCGATGAGCGTCCGATGAACCACGCGGCCGACGACACGGATCGGGGCAGGGCCGGGCGCGTCCCTGATCCGTTAACCCATTCCCACGTCTGCGATTTCGACGCGGTCTCTTGCACCCCGACAGGATGAACGTTCGCGCGATGCGTCGCGCGGAGATGCGTCGCGATCTCGCCGGATGGTGCGCCGCGCGGCGGTTGAAGCCGCGGGTCAGGCCTCCGTCACCGCCACCCCGGTTCCGGCAAAACGATCGGCGCGGAAGCGCGAGACGCGATAACCATCGGCCTCGACCGGGACGGTTCCACCGCGTTGCACCAGGGCCGTGGCACAGGCCTGACCGCGGAAGGCGAGGCGGCCGTCGGGCTCGCGGCACAGGTCGAACAGGGCAGGGGGAAGGGCCAGACGGCCGGGTTCGGTGAGGATTCCGGCGAGACCCGTCCCGCCACGCCGGACGGAGAGGATCGCGTCCTCGTCGAAGGCCAGCACGTCGAGTGCCGCCAGGTCCGAGGTCGGGTCCGCGCCCGGGTCCGATCGGTGCGGAGGCACCTGCACCGGCGCGCGGCGCGCGAGGACGCGGGAGCGCACCGTCGCCCCCGGCAGGGCGCCGAGGGCTTGCTCCAGGAAGGCCGGCGCGACGAGATGGGTCGGGCACGGATGCGTCAGGCTCTCGATCAGGGCAGCTCCGTCGAAGACCGGCATCGTCTCGAGGCCGGCGCCCGAGGCCAGCGCCGCACCGAGGCCGGTGACGAGGCCGCGCAGATCCGAGGGCGGCAGCAGGGTCAGGATGCGTTCGCCGGCCTCGATCCGGGCCGGGACCAGGTGCGCCGCGATCGCCGCGAGGAGGGCATCGCCCGTCCGCTGGACCGGCCGTGCCGGATCGCCCGCCGCGAAGGTGACGAGGCCGCCGCCGGTCTCGGGCGCGGCACCGGCGGCACCGCCGCGATCGAGGGCGAGCGCATCGAGGTTGATCACGCCGTCGGGCACGGCCGGGCCGAAGGCGGCGAGGTAGCGCAGGCCGAAATAGCCGGCCGCGATCCGGCACAGGGCCTCCGCCGGGCGGCCCGCGCCGGTCCGCGTCTGGGTCAGCACCGCGGAGAGGCCGGCCGCTTGGATGCCGGCCGCTGCCTGCGCCTCGGTCCAGGACGCGGGCAGCGGGCAGGGGACGTGGCCGGCCGCCTCGACGGCGAGGTGGGCCACGAGCCCCTCGGTGCTTCCGGGAAACCACAGGCCGATTCGGCTGCCGGGCGGCAGCCGCCACGCCCGGATCGCCCGTCCGAGACGGCCGACGATCTCGGCGGCGGTTCCGTAGGTCCAGGTCATGGGCGGCCTGTCGCTCCAGCTCCGCTTCGGCGCGGCGTCGGAGAAGGCGATTCGTGCGGGATCGAGCCGGGCGGTTCCGGCCAGAAGCGCGCAGAGGCCCACCCGCGGAAGCATGACCTCCGCGGCGACCGGCGACCGCACCGGCTCCCGGGCGGCCGCCCGGGGCAGGGGGCGTCGATCGGCGACCGATCCCCATCCGGCGGTCGACGGCTCGATGGAGGGCTGCGCCGCGCTCACGGGGTTCACGAACTCCATCCGAAGGGCTTCGCCGCGTCCGGCACGATCACGACTGGTCATCGATGCGGGTTTAGGGTTAACCCGCGCCTAAAGCCGGCCTGCGGATCTCCCGATCCTGCGATCGAGCGGATGTGGGGGCGGGTGTCATGCCTTCGCCGCATTCGGCGGGGAATGCAGGCCGCCCGATCGCCCGGGACCAGCGCGGCGCCCTCCGTCGGACCGGTAGCCCGCGTCCCGAACCGCGTCATGTCTTCCCGTCACGCCGACGTCCTCTTCCATCGACGAACTTCAAAGGGTCTGAGCCGATGTCCTTCGCCAAAAGCCCGGCGCACCTGATGCGCGCCGCCGCGTTCCTTGCGCTCGCCGGCCTTGCCGGACCCGCCTTCGCCCAGCCGAAGAAGGCGACGCCCGCCCCCGCGGCTCCCGCGCCGGCGGCGCCCGCCCCCGCCCAGAGCACGCCGGCGGCCAACACCGCGGCGCAGACCGGCCCGCAGACCGTGACCGTGAAGTCCGAGCCGAGCCAGGCCGAATGGACCAAGGTCTGCGGCAAGGACGCCGGGTCGGGCACCGACATCTGCTACACCACCCGCGACTTCGTCTCCGACCAGGGCCAGCCGGTCCTCGCGGTCGCCGTGTACGAGATGAAGAATCCGTCCACGAAGCAGGATGTGCGCGTGGTGCGCTACCTGCTGCCGCTCGGTCTGCTGCTGCAGCCCGGCATCCGCTTCACCATCGACGGCCAGCAGGGCACCGCCGGCAAGTTCGCGGTCTGCTTCCCCAACGGCTGCTTCGCCGAGGCCGGCGGCGTCGATGCCGGCGTCGTCGCCGCGATGAAGAAGGGCACCACGCTCAACGTCTCGGTGCAGAACCAGACCCAGCGCGAGGTCACCTTCGCCGTGCCGCTCGCCGGCTTCGGCAAGGCCTTCGACGGCCCGGCCATGGACCCGAAGGTGCTCGAGGAGCAGCAGAAGAAGCTTCAGGCCGAGCTCGAGAAGCGCAGCGAAGACATGCGCAAGAAGCTGGAGCAGCCTGGCGCGGCCGGCGCCACGGCG
>CAZZZJ010000164.1:4548-6914 GCA_964658355.1 Beijerinckiaceae bacterium | reverse complement strand
TAGCGGCAGGCCTTGTTGATCTGAACCTTGACCGCCGACAGGGCCGCCGCACGCTCGGCGGCGTCGTCGGCCTCGACCATCATCGCGCCGTAGATCGCCATGGAACGGGCCTGCTCGAGGGCGATCAGCATGTCGACGGCCCGGTGCTGCAGCGCCTGGAAACTGCCGACCGTCACGCCGAACTGCTTGCGCGTCTTGAGATAATCGACGGTGAGTGCGTGCAGCGCCGACATCGAGCCGAGCGCCTCGGCAGCCAGCGCGGCGATTCCGTGCTCGGCGACCCGGACCAGCAACTTCAGGCCGTCCTCGGGATCGCCGAGGACGTCGGCGGTGCCGACGGTCACGTTCGCGAAGGCCACCTCCGCCGCACGCCCGCCATCCTGGGTCGGATAGGCCTCGACGGTCACGCCCGGAGCGTCGCTCGCCACGACGAACAGGCCGATGCCATGCGGGTCGCGGCGCGCGCCCGAGACGCGGGCGCTGACGATCATCATGCCGGCGGAATCGGCGTTCAGAACCACGCTTTTCTGCCCGTCGAGCACGAAGCCTTCGCCGTCGCGGCGCGCGGTGGTCGCGACATCGTGAAGGTCGTAGCGGGACTGACGCTCGGTCTGGGCGAGCGCGAGGCGGGTTGTTCCCTCCACGATACCGGGCAGCCAGCGCGCCTTCTGAGCCGAATCAGCCCCGAGCCGGATCGCGGTGGCGCCGAGAACACCGCTGGCGAAGACCGGCTCGACCGCGAGGTTCCGGCCGATCGCCTCCATGACGATCATGGTCTCGACGGCGCCGCCGCCGAACCCGCCGTCCTCTTCCGAGAACGGCAGGCCGCAAACGCCGAGCTCGGCGAGCTTGCGCCAGTTCTGCTCGGAAAACCCCATCGGCTCACGGGTCCGCGCCTGGCGTGCCTCCAGCGAGGGATAGCCGTCGGCGCAGAACCGCTCGACGCTGTCGCGCAACAGGTTCTGTTCTTCGCTGAAGTCGAAATCCATGATCGTATTCCCCCGAAAGACTTGACGCGACAACCGCAATCCCACCCGCACCTGCGTCCCGAGGTGCCGCAGCGCCGCGGAGGCCGTGGAGGAGCCATCCAGCTTGCGCGCGATCCTCGGAACGCTCCCTCGCGGTCCGCTCGCGCGCGCACCCGAGGATGAGGATCAAGGTCGGAGAGTGAGTGCCGTGCGGCTCACAAGCCCAAGATGCCCTTGGCGATGACGTTGTGCTGGATCTCGTTGGAACCGCCGTAGATCGAGACCTTGCGGTTGTTGAAATAGCTCGGTGCGGCGGCATCGACCCAGTCGAACCCGCCGGGCGGGTTGTTGTCGCCGGCGCCGCGTGCGGGTGCGGCCAGCGAGAACGGGCCCGCAAGCTCCACCAGAAGCTCGGTCGCCGCCTGCTGAAGCTGCGACCCGCGGATCTTCAGGAGCGAGGAAGCCGGGTCGGGCTGCACCGAATCGGCGCGTCCCTGCTTGGCCGCGACCCGCATCTGGGTGATCTCCAGCGCCTTCAGCTCGATCTCGACCTCGGCGACGCGACCGCGGAAGTCGCCGTCGTCCCACATCGTACCGGGACCCGACGGCATCTCACGCGCCAAGCGCTTGATGCGCTGGATGCGCTCCTTGGTCAGCCCGATCCGGGCGATGCCGGTGCGCTCGTTGGCGAGCAGGAACTTGGCGTAGTCCCAGCCCTTGTTCTCCTCGCCGATCAGGTTCTCGACCGGCACCCGCACGGAATCGAAGAAGACCTCGTTGACCTCGTGGCGCCCCTCCAGGGTGATGATCGGGCGCACGGTGATACCCGGCGTCTTCATATCCATGACGAGGAAGGAGATGCCGCGCTGCTTCTTCGCCTCCATGTCGGTGCGCACGAGGCAAAAGATCCAGTCGGCATGCTGGCCGAGGGTCGTCCAGGTCTTCTGGCCGTCGACCACGTAATGGTCGCCGTCCCGCACGGCCCTGGTCTTGAGGGAGGCGAGGTCCGAGCCGGCACCGGGCTCGGAGAAGCCCTGGCACCACCAATCGTCGAGATTGGCGGCGCGGGCCAGAAAGCGCTCCTTCTGCTCCTGGTTGCCGAAGTTCGCGAGCACGGGTCCGAACATGTAGCAGTTGAACTGCTGCGGCAGTGGAACCGCCGCCTGCAGAAGCTCCTCGGTGTAGATGTAGCGCTGGATTGGCGTCCAATCCTGGCCGCCCCATTCCTTGGGCCAGTGCGGCACGGCCCAGCCGCGCGCATTGAGGATGCGCTGGGACGTGACGACGTCGTCCTTGCCCAGCCCCCGGCCTTCCGAGACCTTGCGGCGGATCTCGGCCGGGATCTTCTCGCGGCAGAAGCTGCGGACCTCGTCGCGGAAGGCGATCTCGTCGGCGGTG
>CAZZZJ010000164.1:0-4448 GCA_964658355.1 Beijerinckiaceae bacterium | reverse complement strand
CCGAAGGGATGGCCGACGCTGATCGCGCCGCCGTTGACGTTGACCCGCTCGGGGTCGATCCCGAGCCTGTCCCGGCAATAAAGGGACTGGCTCGCGAAGGCTTCGTTGAGCTCCCACAGGTCGATGTCGCCGACCGACAGCCCGTGGCGCGCCAACAGGCGCGGCACGGCGAAGACCGGGCCGATGCCCATCTCGTCGGGGCCGCAGCCGGCGGAAGCGAAGCCGCGGAAGGTGCCGAGCGGGGTCAGCCCGCGACGCGCGGCCTCGGCGCCCGACATCACCACGCAGGCCGACGCCCCGTCCGACAGCTGGCTGGCATTGCCGGCGGTGACGAACGCGCCCTCGCCCCGCACCGGCTTGAGCTTGGCGAGGCCGTCGAGCGTCGTGTCGGGGCGGTTGCCCTCGTCCTTCGCCAGACGCGTCTCGACGGTGCGGGTCTCGCCCGTCGCCTTGTCCGTCACCGACATCATCGCGGAGATCGGCACGATCTCCTCCTCGAACAGCCCGCGCTCCTGGGCCGCCGCGGTGCGGCGCTGGCTCTCCAGCGAGAACGCGTCCTGGGCCTCGCGCGAGATGCCGTAGCGCTCGGCGACGATGTCGGCGGTCTCGATCATCGGCATGTAGATCGCCGGCAGGTTCGCCAGCAGCCAGTCGTTCCGGGTCAGGTCCTTCTGCACCTTGGGTTGGACCAAGCTGATCGACTCGACGCCGCCGGCCACCGCCACGGGGACGCCGTCGAGGATCACCCGGCGGGCGGCGCTCGCGATCGCCTCCAGCCCCGAGGCGCAGAATCGCGACACCGTCACGCCGGCCGACCCGACCGGAATGCCGGCGACCAGGCTCGCATGCCGCGCGACGTTGCCGCCAGTGGCGTTCTCCGGGTAGCCGCAACCGAGCACCACCTCCTCGATCTCCGCCGGATCGACGCTGGCGCGCTCGACCGCGGCACGGATGGCATGCGCGCCGAGGTCGGCACCGTCGGTCAGGTTCAGCGCTCCACGGAACGCCTTGCCGATCGGCGTGCGGGCGGTCGAGACGATGACGGCGTCGGTCATGGGGACTTCAAGCTCCGGTCTTCGCGCGCTCTTCGGCGACGAGCACGCTGGCGAGCAGCTTGCCCGCCGGGCTGCGGGGCAGGGCGTCCCGAAACTCGAGGGCCCGCGGGATCTCATGGCGGCCGATGCGGCTGCCGAGGAAATCGTTGAGTTCATCGAGGCTGAAGCGCTCGGCACCCGGCTTCAGGGTGACGAAGGCCTTGGCCGCCTGTCCGCGATAATCGCAGGGGACGCCGATCACGATCGTCTCGGCGACCGCCGGATGCTCGTAGATCGCACTCTCGATCTGCACCGGATAGACGTTGTAGCCGCCGGAGATGATCATGTTCTTCCGTCGGTCGACGAGGTCGAACAGGCCGTTCCCGTCGACGCGCCCGATATCGCCGGTGAGGAACCAGCCGTCGCGGAAGGCCTCGGCCGTGGCGGCCGGCTGCTCGAAATAGCCGGCGAAGACGTTGGGACCACGCACCGCGATCTCGCCGGTCTCGCCGACGGGCATCTCGACCGACGGGTCGTCGAGGGAAACGATCCGCATGGCGACGCCCTTCAGCGGGATGCCGATCACGCCGGGCCGGCGCTCGCCCGCCTTCGGAAGACGGGTGCCGGCCGGCGACGTCTCGGTCATGCCCCAGCCGACCGACAGGTTCACGCCCATCAGGTGGCTCAGGCGGCTCATGACGTCGAAGGGGAGGGGCGCGCCGCCACTCATGCAGGAGCGCAGCGAGGAGAAATCCACCGCCTCGATGCCGGGGCGATTCAGCAGCGCGAACCACATCGTCGGTACGCCCGGAAGCGCGGTCGCCCGTCGAACCTCGATGTCGGCGATGATCTCCGCCGGGTCGAAACGCTGGCGCAGCAGGATCTCCGATCCGCCGCGGATGCCGCGCAGCAGCACCGTGGTCAGCGCGTAGATGTGAAACAGCGGCAGCACACAGACAGTGCGCGCCGAGGCTTCGGCCTCGACGCCGTCATCGGTCCAGAGCCGGTACATCGAGACGGCCGCCGTGAGGTTGCCGTGCGTAAGCATCGCCGCCTTCGGCAAGCCGGTGGTGCCGCCGGTGAATTGCAGCAGCATCACATCCGACGGCTGCCGCTGCGGCCAAGCGGTCGGGCGCGGCGCCTGCCGGAGGGTGGAGAGCGGCACGACGCCCCGCCGCTCCGGGATCGGCAGCGGGTCGGCGACGGTGGAGGAGCCCCATTCCGCGTCATCGCCGACGAGGACGGTGTCGATCGTGCCCTCGTCCAGCAGCTTCAGGGCGACCGGCAGGAATCCCGGCAGATTGGTGGTGACGAGAATGCGGGCGCGGGTGGTACCGAGCTTGTGCACGAGCTCGCGCGGCGCATCGAGCCCGGACAGGTGCACCACCTGCAGGCCCGCCTTGGCGGCCGCGAAGAAGGCGATGGGGTGGAACGGAGTGTTCGGCAGGTGAAGGCCGATCGTGGCGTCGGGCTTCAGGCCGAGGCCGATGAGCCCGGACGCCAGCGCCTCGACCTGCTCGGCGAAGTCCGGGTAGCCGATCGCCCGTCCGCGAAAGTCGAAGGCCGGCCCCCTCGCCCCGGCGACGCCGGCTGCGAGAAGGTCCGGGATCGTTCCCACTTCGACGGGACCGTCCCAATCGCACGCCTCGGGGAAATGGCGCGCCCAGGCTTCCGCCCGCGGCTGCGCCGTCGGTTCGATCTCCCGGATCGCCTGATGCGACACGCCAACCTCCCAGACGCGGCCTCGGACGGACCGCTGTTCCATGATTGCGAAATTCGATCTATGCCGACGCAGGGCGCTGTCAACCGAGCATACTGATTTTTCGAAAATGCGGATGCGCACGGGACGGCGTCGAACGGGGGCGCCGGACGCGCTAGGTCCGACAAGGAGGTGCCGATGCAGCCGAAGACGGAACCCGACCTGCCGCTCGCGGGTGTCCGCGTCCTCGACCTGTCGCGGGTCCTGGCCGGGCCGTGGTGCGGTCAGGTGCTCGGCGATCTCGGGGCCGAGGTGATCAAGGTCGAGCACCCCGAACGCGGCGACGACACCCGCGATTGGGGCATCGCCACCAGTCCCGGCAACACCACCTATTTCGACAGCGTGAACCGCAACAAGCGCTCGCTCGGCCTCGACCTCGCCACGGAGGAGGGGGCGGCGCTGGCGCGGAGGATCGCCGCCGGGTGTGACGTGCTGATCCAGAACTTCAAGCGCGGCGGCGCCGACAGGATGGGGCTCGGCTACGCGCGACTGTCCTCCGAGAATCCGCGGCTGATCTACTGCTCGGTCTCGGGCTATGTCGGCGACGGACCGGAGGCGGACCGGCCCGGCTACGACCTCGTGGTGCAGGGCGAATCCGGGTTGATGGCCCTGAACGGTCGCCCGGAGGAACCGCCGCTGAAGTTCGGCGTGGCGGCCGTCGACCTCTTCACCGGCCAATACGCGGCACAGGCCGTGCTCGCCGCGCTCTACCAGCGCGAACGCACCGGCCGCGGCCGCCACGTCGAGATGGCGCTCTACGATTGCGGCCTCAGCCTCACGTCCTATGTCGGCCTCGCGGCGGTCGCGCTCGGGCGCGACCCGGATCGGGTCGGCAACGCGCATCCGGCGATCGTGCCCTACGGCGTGTTCGAGGCGGCGGACGGGCCGCTGGTCATCACGGTGGGTAACAACGGGCAGTATCGCCGGTTCTGCACAGTGATCGGCCGGGAGGACCTCGCGGGCGATCCGGATTTCGCGACCAATCTCGGCCGCTCGCGCCACCGCGACCGGCTGGCGCCCGAAATCGACCGCGAGCTGGCACGCATCCCGCGCGCGACGTTGATCGCGGCACTCCAGAACGCGGGCATTCCCTGCGGCGAGGTCGCCGGCCTTCATGAGGCGGTCCGCTCGGACCGCACGGCGCAGGCCCGGATGCTGAGCGAGGGACGGGTGCCGACGTTCGTGCCGCCCTATCGTCTCGACGGAACCCGACCGCCGGTTCGCCTTCCGCCGCCGAGACTCGGCGAGCACACCGCCGCACTGCTCGCGGAACTCGGCCTCGATTCGCAGCATATCGCGGACCTGCGGTCGCGCCGCATCGTCGCGGGCTGACCCCGCGAGACCGGACCCCGATTTCGAAAACGCCCGACGCCCGGACTGCACCGGACGCGGCACCGATGAGGAAACCAGCATGACCGACACCCCGACCAGCCTCCGCCGCGACGGCCGCATCGCCGTGATCACCCTGGCTTCACCGCCGGTGAATGCGCTCGGCACGGCGATGCGCGAGAGCCTGCGCGACCGGATCGTGGAAGCGGGCGCGGACGAGGCGATCGGTGCGATCGTGCTCACCGGCACGGGCAAGCTGTTCTCCGGAGGTGCCGACATCACCGAGTTCGGCAAGCCGCCCCGCGGCATGGGCCTCGGCGAATTGC
>CAZZZJ010000163.1:0-6915 GCA_964658355.1 Beijerinckiaceae bacterium | reverse complement strand
GATCGCCAGGCCGAGGGCGAGGAGATGGACCACTACCGCAACCTGACGGCCTGTCTCGATTGCGCGCTCAAACCCCGCTGCACGCCGGCGGAGACGCGGCGTGTCAAACGCCGGGTCCACGAGGGCGTCCTCGACGCGATGCAGGCGCGGCTCGACCGGATGCCGGACGCGATGAAGATCCGTCGCCAGACCGTCGAGCACCCGTTCGGCACGCTGAAGGCCTGGATGGGAGCGACCCACTTCCTGACCCGGACCTTGGCGAAGGTCAGAACCGAGATGAGCCTGCAGGTTCTGGCCTACAAAATGAAGCGGATGATCCAGATCTTCGGGGTCGGCCCGCTCATGGCGGCCATCCGGGCTTGAGGCCCACCACCTCCATACGCCGCGCGAATTCCCGCGCTCTCCTCAGCCCCTGACGATCAGCGTTCTCACACGGCCTAGGTCGGAAGCAGCCCCTCGCGGCGGGTACCAAACGTCAGATTTGGACCACTAGTCCTTCGCGGTCACGTGGATCCTCGGTGCGGATGGTGGCCGAGGAGAACCGGGGTGTGTGGCCTCTAACCGTCGTCCGCGGACGTGATGGCGGGCGACGCCCGGCTTGCAGCGGGCCGAACGTCAATGCGTTCCAAGCGCGACGCCGAGCACCGCTTCGAGGTCCGAGACGTCGAACGGTTTCTTGAGCAGGACCGCCGTCGATCCGACAGCCTCCTCGATGGCCGCGGTCTCGGAGTAACCGCTGGCGAAGACGATGGGCAGCCCGGGTCGCCGCGCCCGCGCCAGGGCAGCCACCTGGGCACCGTTCATCCCCGGCATCGCGAAGTCGACCAGCAGGAGGTCGGGATCGACGCGATCCAGCGCGGCTAGCCCGCGCTCGCCGTCCTCGGCCACGACTACGTCGACGCCGAGGCTCTCTAGGGAAGCGAAAAGGAACAGCCGCACGTCCGGATCGTCGTCGACCACGAGCACCTTCCTGGCCTCATACGTGACGGAGGGACCGCCCGCCGCTTGGCCCGGCTGGGCCTCCTCGGTCGCGGTGCTCACGAGCGGCAACAAGATGACGACGGTCGTGCCGCGGGGCCGGCGTCGCTCGATCCTCGCCGTGCCGCCAGCCTGCGTGGCCATCGCGTAGACCTGGCTCAGCCCGAGGCCCGTGCCTTTCCCCACGCCCTTGGTGGTGTAGAACGGCTCGAAGGCGCGTGCCGCAACTTCAGCCGGCATGCCCGTGCCGGTGTCGGAGACACCGATCTCGACGTAGGTACCCGCGTTCAAACCGGAATCGGCGCCCATCGATTTCTCGGCGATCCCGATGGTCAGGTCGCCGCCCTCGGGCATGGCATCGCGCGCGTTGATGGCCAGGTTCAGCAGCGCCATCTCAAGCTGCGTCGGGTCCGCCATCACGCCGAGGCCCGGGCGTACGTCGTCGACGGCCACGCGGACGAGGGGACCGGCCGAGCTGATCAGGATCTCGTTCATCCCGGTTATCAGGCCGGTCATGTCGGTGGGCCTGAGTTCAAGCTTCTGGGCACGCGAGAAGGCCAGCAACTGCGCCGTGAGCCTGGCTCCGCGCTCCGTCGCCTGCAGGCCGTTCCGCGCGAGCCGGGCGACGCGCTCGGGGTCGTCGGGCCTGCGTAGGATGAGGTCGAGACTGCCGTGCGCGGCCTGGAGCAGGTTGTTGAAGTCGTGCGCCAGCCCACCCGTGAGCTGGCCGACCGCCTCCATCTTGTGGCCCTGCCGCAGGGCCTCCTCGCGGCGCAGGTCCTCTGTGATGTCCCGCCCCACCGTGTAGAAGCTGCCGCTCGCGGCGTCGGCCTCCGGCACGGCCGACCAGGCGAACGCGATGGGCGTGCCGTCGGCCTTGAGAAGCCTGACGTGGAACTGGTGGACGGCCCTGCCGCCCATGAGCGTGGCGACGACATCGCCGGTGGCCGCCAGGTCGTCTGGATGGATGATCTCCGCGAACGGCCGGGCCAGCAGCTCCTCGTTCGAGCGTCCGAGCTGGCGCGACCAAGCCGGGTTGATCGAGGTCAGGTAGCCGTCGAAGGTGGCGACGCCGAACAGGTCACGGCTCATCTCGAACAGCCGGTCGCGCTCGCGCTTCGCCTCGACGACTTGCCGCCGCTCGGTGGTTATCCGCGCCGTCGTCTCGGTTCAGGCGCAGAACAGGCCGGCGACGCCACCGCCCTCGTCCGGCACCGGCGTATAGGAGAAGGAGAAATGGGTTTCCTCCGGGTAGCCGTTCCGATGGAGGGTGAGGACGAGGTCATCCATGTGGATCGGCTCGCCTTCGAAGACGCGATCCATCAGGTCCCCGACGGTCTCGCGGACCTCGGGCCACGTCTCGAAGAACGGACGAGCGAACGCCGTCGGATGCCGGGGCCCGAGCATCGCCGAGTACCCGTCGTTGTAGAGCAGGATACGCTCCGGCCCCCAGGCGATGAACATCGGCTGGCCGGAGTTGAGCATGACCCGGACGAGGGTCGTGAGGGCGTGTGACCAAGCCGCGGCGGATCCGAGCGGGGTTTGGCCCCAATCCTGGTCGCGAAGGAGCATCCCGGCCTCGCCACCGCCCGGAAATAGCGCCTTCGTCGATGGAGGTGATCCGGAGCTCAAGGTCGGGCTCGCCCGTGACCGAGCCTACGATGGCACCCTTGCGGATTCCGGCCCGTATGACCCGATGACCCACCCCGTCCCGTCACGCCATGAGACCCGTCACCGTCGAACCGCCGTCTGAACCAGGTCTCCCGCGAACCGGCATGGGGAACGCACCAGCGTCAATCGGAAACTGGGCGATCCGTTCCAGGGCGGCGCGACGAGGGCGACGGTGCGGACCGAGCTCGCGTCGGGCCTCCGACGGCCGGTTGCCGGACGGGTCGGGAAGGAAGGATTGGCGGGGATGAGCGAACCGGATGTCAGGTCTACTGCCTCGACCGCAGGACCACGACGTTCCCCGGCTCCGCGACGGCGATGGTCGCCGTCCCCATCGCCTCGGCCACCTTGCGGGCGAACTGCTCACGCTTGAAGGGCTTGCCGATGAGCTGCACCCCGTCGTCCAGCCGGCCGTGATGAACGATGGAGTTCTTGGTTTAGCCCGACATGAAGATCACCTTCACCTCGGGACGCATCGCGGTGATGCGCTCCGACAGTTCGCGGCCTCGCACCTTCCCGGGCAGGATGACGTCGGTGAGCAGCAGGTCGACGGCCGCGGCATTGGCGCCGAACACCCGCAGCGCCTCCTCGCTGTCCGCGGCCTCCAGCACGCGGTAGCCGATGTCGGCCAGGATTGTGCAGGCGATCTCGCGCACCGCCGCCTCGTCCTCGACCACGAGCACCGTCGCCGATCCGCGCGGCAGGTCGACGGGCGCGCTCGTGCGAGGGGACGCCACGACCGCACCGATCGCGCGCGGCAGATAGATCTTCACCGTCGTGCCCTCGACGGGCTCGGAGTAGATCTTCACGTGCCCGCCGGACTGCGTCACGAAGCCGAACACCATCGCGAGCCCCAGGGCCGTGCCCTTGCCGTCGGGCTTCGTCGTGAAGTACGGCTCGAAGACCCGCGCGAGCAGGTCCGGCATCATGCCGTGCCCGGTGTCGGAGACCGTCACCATGGCGTAGTCGCCCGTGGTCACCTCGGCGGGGTTCCGGGCATAGGCCTCGTCCGGAACCTCGTTGCCGAGCTCAATGGTGAGCCGCCCGCCGCCCGGCATCGCGTCCCTGGCGGTGAGAGCGAGGTCGAGGACGGCGTTCTCCAGCTGGGCCGGGTCGGCCATCGCCGGCCAGTGTCGCTGCAGCGGTCATGGCCCGGCCGGCGCGCATCGCCTGTTCGCATAGACGCCGATCGAATCCCCGAGCAGGCAGAATCGGGCGCCGCGCTCCTCCAGGGCTTCGCGCAGGGCCCGGATGATCCGTTTGCCCGGCTCCGACTTCCCGTTCTCGAAGTCGTTGATGGTCTTCCGGCTAACCTGCGCCAGCGTCGAGACGTCCTGCTGCGTGAGGCCGAGCATCTCCCGCGCGGCCTGGCAGGCGCCCCCCGGGAAGGTCTCGCCGGCCGGCAAAGCGTTAACCAACAAGGCAGAAAGGCCTGGCGGCGGCTTGTTATGCTGATGATAAAATTTTATACCTGTGGCATAATTCCATTTCCTTGGTCGGGATTGTTTCGATGCCGTCGGCGGGTCCTCGCCCGCCGCGCCATCGTCGCCCCGTTCCATCCCCCCGGAATGGGATCGCTCCATGCTCATCACCTTCCATGGGCTCGACGGCCGCTCGGCCGCGACCCAAGCTGCCCTGACCGCCGCGTTCGCTCTCGCCCTGTCCGGGCGACCCACGACCCTCCTGCGGGTCGCCACCGCGACGCAGGGCCTCGCGCGGTTCCAGGGGAAGATGCCAGAGGGCGTGACCCTCGTCGAGAGAACCATCGCGGCGGATGAATTCACGGCCGACGACCTGGACGACGTTCTCGCCGACGGCGAAGGTGCGACCGGCGACATCGTCCTCGATCTTCCGCTGGATCGGGTGTCCGACGAGACCGTGACGACGCTCGCCGACCTCTCCATCCTCGTGGTCGGGCCGAGCCCGTTCGACGAGCGGCTCGCCGCCTCCGCCCTCGGCCGGCTTCCCCCGGGCCCCCCCGCGCGGCCGATCTGGCTTCTCGGCTGCGGCCGGTCAGGCGGGGAACCCGACGCGCGGCGCTTCGAGAGGTCGATGCGGTCGCTTCTGGGGCGGGAGCCTGATCCCGCCTCCCCGCGCTGCTCGTTCCTGCCCGTCACGCTGCCGGCGCCGTCGCGGTCGGAAGCCGATGCCCTCGCGGACGGATGCCCGCAGCCGGCCACCCTGCGCCAAGGCATCCTGCTCCTCGCCGCCGCGGAGGTCGCCGCATCGAATCCGCATGCCGCGGATCTCGACCACGATGCCTTTGTCGAGGCCCTCGGCTTCGGCGAGCGCACGCTGGTCTCGGCCGACCAGCGACGGCTCTCCGAGCGCCTGCGGGATCTCGCCGACGACCTGGAGACGCTGGAGGACGAGGGCCCGCGGCCGGAAGCGCTCGCCGACGCCCCCATGCTCCGAGGCTGGTCTTTCCGTGCCGGCCGCACCCGGGTGATCGCCGGCCATGTCGTCGACCACCCGACCATCCCGTCGGGGCGTGCCGCGCTCACGTCCGATGTCTATGCCACGGACGGCAAGACCTGGGCGCGCACACTTTCCAGATTCTACAAACTCGACACCCCTGCCGTCGCGATGCGCCCCCCCCGGTCTCCAGTAGACCGACGTCCCGTCGCCACCCCTTCGATCAACGCCGGAGATACAGAGCATGAGCCGTGAAAGGCTTGGGCGTGACTGTGCATGTCCGCAGTGCAGAACCGACCCGCCCGGCGCCGGTTGGGACCTTCCGCCGAGGTCGACCGCGCCGCCCCTGCTGCGCCTCTGGCGGGTCGTCGCGCCCCGTGTCCTCGGCCCCGCCACGGCACGGTCCCTTCGCCTGGTCCTGACCGGCATCGAACCGCCCTTCGGACGCCGGCACTGGGACGCGGTGCTGCGCGGCGATCCGGCCGCGATGGCTCGGGGCGCCATCACCGCCTTTCGCGTGGGAGGCCCTGCCGGTGCCGGCGCCGATGCGGTCGCGAGTGCGCTGCTGATGCGGGCGCTGGCGGGTGATCGCGCCGCACCGGTGATCCTGGCAGGCGCGCTGCGGAAGCTCGCGCGCCTCCGCCCGGACGACGCGCACCTTCCCGCGCTCGCCGAGCAATGGTCGGCCTGGGCACCGTGTGTGCCCGCGCCGAGGAGAGCGGGGCCGGATCATCCCCGCGGAGCCGACGCCTGATCCACCCGCCTGCCGCACCTAACCGCGCCGCCGATGTGGCCGCGCCGACATGAGGATCGAACCATGCGCATCTGGATCCTGTCCGACCTGCACCGCGACGTCGGGCGGGCCCCCTGGGAGCCCTCCGACTTCCCCGATGCGGACATGGCCGTGATCGCCGGCGACGTCTGCCAGGGCCTGCCCGAGGCCATCGGTTGGGCCGCGCGGATCATCGGGCGGCACATGCCCGTCGTGATGACCGCCGGAAACCACGAGTTCTACAACCGGACCCATGACGCCGAGCTCGTCCGGGGACGCGAGGCCGCCGCGGCCGCGGGCGTCCATTTCCTCGAAGACGATGCCGTCACGCTCGGCGGCGTGCGCTTCTGCGGCTGCACCCTGTGGACCGATTACGCCCTCGACGGCATCGCGCGTCGGGCGACCGCCATGGACGTGGCTGGACGCGGCCTCAACGACCATCGCCGGATCACCGCGACGACAACGCCCGAATGGCGCCGCTTCCGTCCCGAGGAGGCGCTTGCGCTCCACCAAGCCTCGCGGCGGTTCCTCGACGCGGCCCTCGACGCCGGGCCGGATGGCCTCCCGCGCGTCGTGGTCACGCATCACGGCCCCGCCCCCCTTTCCGTCGCCCCGGCCTTCGAGGGCGACCCGCTGAACCCGGCCTTCGTCTCCGACCTGCGCGACCTGATCGGTGCGCGCCGGCCGGCGCTGTGGGTCCACGGCCATGTCCATGCCAGCCGCGACTACACGGTCGGCGCAACGCGGATCGTGTGCAACCCGCACGGATACGGCGCCGAAAACCCCGGCTTCCGCGGCGATCTCGTGATCGAGGTCGGGCCCTGAGAGGGCCCGCCTTCCGGAGCATGGCCGATAAGCCGAGGGCGAAGCGATGACAGCCTACCTGCCCGACGACCTCCCCGAACGGATCGCCGCCCTGCGCATCCTGGTCTCGCGCCTTGAACGCGTGGCGGCCGGCGCCTCGCCGATCGCGAGGGAGCTGGCATGGGCACCCCGGCTGGAGGGGTGGGAGGCGGCGTCCCTGCCCTCGCCGGCCGTCCTCGGCGCGGTCGACGGTCGGGCCGTCATCACCGGCAGGATGT
>CAZZZJ010000162.1:1545-6924 GCA_964658355.1 Beijerinckiaceae bacterium | reverse complement strand
GTCTGCGGGCAAGTCGGGAGCCGCGCGAAGGCGGTCCCCGGAAACGGCAACGCCGTCCGGTGCGATCGGACGGCGTTGTCTGGCGGCCGAATACGGTCGTGCGTCCGTCAGCGCTTGGTCTTCACCTTGGCCTTGCGGGCGGCGTAGCGGGCGTCGCGGAGTTCCTTCTTCGCGGCGAGCTCGGCGGCCTTGCGCTCCTGCAGCGCCGCAGCCTCGGCGGCCTCGCGGGCGATCTGGGCGGCGAGTTCGGCCTCCTCGCGGGCGCGCTTCTCTTCCGCGGCCTGCTTCTCGGCGGCGACGCGGGCGGCCTCGCGCTCGCGGATGCGGGTCTCGCGGGCCTGGACGAGTTCGGCCCGGGCCTTGGCCTTGGCGATCATCTCGGGGTCGTCGGCCGGGGCGCGCGCCTTGAACTTGGCGAGCAGGGCCGCCTTGGCATTTGCGGAATTCTGGCGGCGATCGTCGAAATTGCGAAAGTCGAATGCGCTCATCTGACCTTTCTCGTACGGTGTCTCACTTCGGGGTTTCGGGAGCGTCCTATCGGATCAATCCGCAGGACGGGGCCGGTGGAACGGGCCCTTCAACAAACGTGATTCCGCGACGCGGCGGATCGTAAAAGCCAATGACGGAGCGTTCGAAGGCGTGCAACCTGAGCGGCATCCGGAAATCGCCGCGAACGGTGACAATCGGCGTCGCGTCTTCGCAAATCCGGCGACGGATGCGGAAATGCCGCAGCGGCCCGATCGGGTCGGCGGCAAGACGCGATCGACACCCCCGGACGCGATGTCCGGAGGCGTCGTTTCCCCGGCTCAGGCCGCCTGGAGGTTCCCGGCCGACTGCTTGCCGGTACGGCGATCGTTCTCGATCTCGTAGGACAGCTTCTGGCCTTCGATCAGATTGCGCATGCCGGCGCGCTCGACGGCCGAGATGTGAACGAACACGTCCTTGCCGCCGTCATCCGGCTGAATGAAGCCGTAACCCTTGGTCTCGTTGAACCACTTCACGGTGCCCGTGCTCATGGCGCCTACCTCCGTCGTGTCGATGTGTTGAGCCCGCCCGTCCGAGCGGCTGTCCACGCGCGGGGATGGGCGAAGCAGGTTGGATGTCGAGATGGAATGTCAGTCGAAGCGACGCCCTTGCAAGAGGCTAAAGGGACAGCGGGCGGAGCAACCCGGCGGCGGCCGGCAAGCATCGACGCAGCCTGGAGTTAGGTCGCGGCCGCCCGTCTGACAAGAGTCCGGGCAGGATGCCGGCGAGAGGGACGGCGAGAGGTCCAAAGAGAGGGCCGGCCGGCGCGCAGGCACCGGCACGGCGGCGCCCCGCGAGGCCGGCCCCGCCGGCCGAAGGTTGCCGCGACGGGCCCACCCGTCTAGGTTCGATCGCGTATGCGGCGGGTTCCGGACGGATGTTCCGGCAGCCGATCACTCCGGATCCGGCCTGGGCGAGGGACCACCGGCGGCGGCTTTCTCAAGGCCTGCTTCGGCATGATCGGCATCGCGGCGAGGGGGGACTTCGAGATGATCGCGACGGATGTTCCGCACGCCGCGGATGTGCAGCGGACGGTCGAAACCTGCGCGTGACGCGGCGGACCCGGGATGGAACCAGCGTCGTCCGCGGCGGCAACGGTGCCTGGGCCGGTGCCGTCGTGGCCGCCGGCCTGTCGCTCGCCCCGTCGCCGGCCGCGGCGTTCGACCTGTTCGGATTGTTCGGCTCCGAGGAAGAGCCCCTGGCCCCGAGCGCCACGGGTCTGCCCTATGCGCTGAAGGTCCAGGGCACCGATGACTCGGACCTTGAAAAGACTCTCCAGGACACGTCGACCCTCCATCGCCTGCGCCGCGAGCCGCCGCCGGACGGGGAGGGGCTGGTGCGCCGCGCCGAGGCCGACCTCCGGCGCCTGCCGGACGCGCTCTCCGGCTACGGCTACTACGCCGGGCGGGTCAGCGTCCGGATCGAGGAGGTGGTGCTCGGCTCCGAGGCGTCCCTGATCGCCGCCGCGCGCGCCGCGGAATCCGAGCGCGCCCGCGCCCTGGTTCCGGTCCGCATCGCCGTCGATGCCGGGCCGCTCTACACCCTGCGCAGCATCACCGTGCGCGATCCGCAGGGCGGCGCGTTCGCCGAGGAGGTGCTGCCGCCGCGCTTCACCCATCTCGACGACGGGACGCCGGCGCGCTCCAGCCTCGTGCTCGCCCGCGAGGCGAAGATCGTCGACCGCTTCCGCGAACGCGGCCATCCCTTCGCCAAGGTGGTCTCGCGCGATCCCGTCGTGGACGACGCCGCGCACGTCATGGACGTGACCTTCACCGTCGATCCCGGCCCGCGCGCCGGCCTCGGGGCGGTCACCGTCCGCGGCACGAAGGACATCGATCCCGCGGTGGTGCGCTCCTTCATCTACGCGGAGCCGGGCGACCCGTACGCGCCGAAGGCGCTCGCCGACATGCGCCGGGCGCTGGTGAAGGTCGAGGGCCTCGGCTCGGTGCGGGTGCGCGAGGGCGAGGCGCTCGACGCGCAGGGGAACCTGCCGATCTTCGTCGACGTGACCGAGCGCGACCGCAACCTCATCGGGGTCTCGGCCCGATACTCCACCGTCGACGGCCCAGGCCTCCGCGCCACTTACGCCAACCGCAACCTGTTCGGCGGCGGCGAGACGATCCGGCTCGACGCCGACCTGTTCTACCTCGGCAACGACCTCTACGCGACGCAGCGCAAGCTCGCCGGCATCGAGTCGAACGGGCTCGGCGGGCGGCTCTCGGCCACCTTCGTGAAGCCGGCGCTCTGGGGCACCCGCGACGACCTCGTCGCCAACCTCTTCGCCGGCCGCGAGGCGCAGCAGAGCTACGTCGCCGACGCCGCCGGCGGCACCCTGGGCGTGCGCCACCGCTTCTCCGACACCTTCTACGCGCAGGTCGGCATCGAGGGGCAGGCGGGGCGCGCGCAGGACGCGCTCGGCAAGGTCGATTACCGCCTGATCGGCGTGCCGGTCTCGGTCTCCTACGATTCCACCGACAACCTGCTCGACCCGACCAAGGGCGTCCGGCTGACGGCGTCGGCGACGCCCTATGCCGGCTTCCTCGGCTCCGATCCCTCGATCTTCGTCGCCAAGGCGCAGGGCTCGACCTACTACGCGCTGGACGAGGAGGCGAAGTACATCCTCGCCGGCCGGATCGGCTTCGGCTCGATCTCCGGCGCGCGCCTGGAGGACATCCCCGCCAACATCCGCTTCTTCGCCGGCGGCGGCGGCTCGGTGCGCGGCTTCCCCTATCGCACGCTCGGACCGCGTGGGCCGTTCAACCTGCCGGTCGGCGGCCGAAGCCTGCTGGAAGCCTCGTTCGAGGCCCGGATCAAGGTCACCGACACGATCGGCGTGGTGCCGTTCTTCGATGCCGGCACGGCCTTCGCCGGCTCGCTCCCCGATTTCGACGAGCGCATCCGCACCGCGGTAGGCCTCGGGTTTCGCTACTATACCGGGATCGGCCCGATCCGCGTCGACGTCGCCGTCCCGCTCGACCGGATCAAGGGCTACCACGAGCGCCCGGTCGCGCTCTACATCAGCCTCGGGCAGTCGTTCTGATGGGGGTCCGGCAGAGGCTCGCGCGGAAAACCCTCGCCCCGCTGCGGGGGGTGGTCGCGGAGCGTCCGAGAGGGGGGAGAGGGGTGCGCGTCGCCGTCCTGGCCTTTCTCCTCATCATCGGGCTTTCGGCCACGCGATCCATCACCCACGCCGCCGACGAGGCCGAGAAGACCGTGCTCGGCGGTCTCCTCTCCCGCGCCCTGTCCACGCCGAGTTCGCGCGTCGCCATCGGCGCCGTCGACGGCGCGCTCTCGTCGGACGCCACGATCCGCGACGTGGCGATCAGCGACCGCGACGGGGTCTGGCTGAAGCTCGACCGGGCCCGCATCGTCTGGCGGCGCCTCGCGCTCCTGTCCGGACGGCTCGAGGTCGACACCCTGGAGATCGGCCGGCTCGACGTGCTGCGGCGCCCGGTGCCGGCCACCGTCGCCCCGACGCCGGAGCCCGACGGCACCCTGCTGCCGGACCTGCCGGTCAAGGTCGAGATCAAGGACTTCTCCCTGGCCGACCTCATCCTCGGCGAAGCGATCGCCGGCCAGCCGGCGCGGCTCACGGCCAAGGGGCGCGCGAAGCTCGGTGCGCCCTCCGAGGGGCTCGACCTCGACGCGGCGGTGCAGCGGCAGGATGCCGGCGGCCGGTTCGGCCTGCGGCTGCTGTTCGTGCCGAAGGGCGAGCGCCTGGAGGTGAAGGCCACCCTGAACGAGCCGGCCGGCGGCCTGCTCTCGAAAGGCCTGAACATGCCGGGCGCGCCGCCGATCGACCTCGACCTCGACGGGCGCGGGACGCTGGACGCCTGGAACGCCCGCCTCGACTTCTCCGCCGGCGAGACCGTCGGCGCCCAGGGGGCGGCCCGGATCTCGCGCGTCGGGTCCGAGCGGCGGCTCGCCCTCGATCTCGCCGCCCGCATCGAGGGCCTTCTGCCCGGCCCCGCCGCCGCCGTGTTCTCCGGCACGACCAAGCTCGACGGGGCGCTCGGCTTCTCCGACGGCGGCGGCCTGCGGATCGACCGGCTCGAACTCGTCTCCCGCACCGCCCGGCTCGACGCGCGCGGCACGCTCGACGCGGCGCGAAACGCCGACTTCACCCTCCAGGCCCGCGCCGTTCCGACCGAGGGCGGGGTGACGCGGACCGCCGACAGCGAGCTGAAGACCCTGGCGTTCGACGGCAGCCTGAAGGGGCCGCTCGCCAGGCCCCGCGTGGCGGGCAGCCTGAAGGCCGCCGGCCTGCGCACCCGGGACAGCGCCCTGGAGCGGATCGAGGCGACCGTGAACGCGGAGCCCGCCGCCGAGAACCGCTTCGCCCTCAGTGCGGACGCGCATGTCGAAGGCCTGACGCTTCCCGATCCGGCCCTGCGGCGGGCGGTCGGCACGACGGCCGCCTTCGACTTCCGCGGGACGCTGGAGCCCGACAACACGGTCGCGGTCTCGCGCCTGCACGTCGAGGCGCCGACGATGCGGGCGGACTATGCCGGCCGCTTCGGCCAGAACACGCTCGGCGGCACGGTCGAGGCCGCGCTGCCGGATCTCTCGGCCTTCTCGGACCTCGCCGGCCGGCCGCTCGCCGGCAGGCTCGCGGGAACGGCGAAGCTCGGCGGCGATCCGGCGCGCAAGGCCGTCACCGCCGAGGTGGACCTTCGCGCCGAGGCGCTGTCGCTCGGCCGGCCGGTGCTCGACCGGCTGCTGGGCGCGGCACCGCGCTTCACCGGGCGGCTGTCGCAGGTCTACGACGGCTACGCCTTCGACGGGGCGAAGCTCGACGGGGCGGCCCTCGTCGCCCGCCTCGACGGCCGCGCCACCGCCCGCCTCGCCGACGCC
>CAZZZJ010000162.1:0-1445 GCA_964658355.1 Beijerinckiaceae bacterium | reverse complement strand
GGCGGCCCTCGTCGCCCGCCTCGACGGCCGCGCCACCGCCCGCCTCGCCGACGCCCGGCTCGACCTCGACGTCACCGACCTCTCCGCCCTGGATGCGGGGCTGGCGGGCCGGGCCGGGCTGTCCGGGCGGCTCTCCGGCACCCTCGAACATCCCGACCTGTTCGCCCTGGTCAGCGCGTCCGAGGCGAGCGCCATGGGCCGCCCGGTGCGGGCCCTGAAGGTGGAGGCCACCCTCAAGGACCTGACCGGCGCGCTCGACGGCACGGTCGCGATCGGTGGCACCGTCGGCGGCAAGCCGCTGCAGGGCGGCGCGCACCTCGCGCGCGTCGGTGCCGACTGGCGCCTCGACCGGCTCGGCCTCGGCCTCGGCTCGGTCACCCTCGACGGGAACGCCGCGTTCGATGCCGCGACGTGGTTGACCGAGGGCGCGATCCGGCTGAAGGCCGGCGACCTGGACGACCTCACGCCGCTGGCGCTGACCAAGCTTGCCGGCCACCTCGACGCCGCCATCGCCCTGTCCCGCGGAGAGGGGCGGCAGGATGCGACGATCCGGGCGACGGGCGACCGGCTGCAGGCCGGGTCGATCGGCCTCGCCCGGCTCGAAGCGGACCTGCGCGGGCAGGACCTTCTCGGAGGAGGCCTCCACGGACAAGATCTGCGCGGGGCGCCGCGGATCGACGGGCGCGTCGAGGCCGACCGGATCGTCGCCGCCGACCAGACCCTCGACACGGTGCGCCTCACGGCGACGGGCTCGACCGCGGCGACGGATCTCGTCCTCAAGGCGCGTGCGCGCGGCTTCGATCTCGACGGCGCCGCCCGCCTCGTGCCGGGCCAAGGAGCAGGTCAAGGAGCAGGCCCATCGAGAACGGCCGCCCGGGTCGACCTGCTGCGCTTCACCGCGGCGCGGGGCGCCGACCGGGTGGCGCTCGCGGGCCCTGCGACCGTCACCCTCGCGGCGAATGCGGTACGGATCGAGAACCTGGCGATCGCCGCCGGGACGGGGCGGATCACGGTCGCGGGCACGGCCGGACGCGACAACGACCTGACGATCGGCATCCGCGCCCTGCCGCTGGCGCTCGCCCGCATCGCCTCGCCGAGCCTCGCGCTGTCGGGCACCCTCGACGGCGAGGCGGCGATCCGCGGACCGGCCGAGCAGCCGCAGGGGCGCTACGCCCTCACTATCGCCCGCCTGGTCACGCCGGAGACGCGCAAGGCCGGCTTGCCGCCGATCGAGGCCCGGGTCTCTGGCGATCTCGGCGGCGGCCGGATCGGCCTCGACGGGCGCGTCACCGCCGGGCGCGGCGTCGCGATGACCCTGTCCGGCTCGCTCCCGGCCGCAGCCGGCGGCAGCCTCGCGGTGACGGGGCGCGGCACGCTCGATGCCGCGCTCGCCAACAGCCTGCTCAGCGCCGGCGGCCAGCGGGTCGCGGGCCGTGTGACGCTCG
>CAZZZJ010000161.1:0-6958 GCA_964658355.1 Beijerinckiaceae bacterium | reverse complement strand
CCCCCGCCACCTCCGGCGTCGCGGAGCGGTCCGAGCACACCACCGGGCAGCCGAGGGCCTGCGCTTCCAGCACCGGCAGGCAGAAGCCCTCCGCGAGGGACGGGACGCAGAGGCACAGCGCGCCGCGATAAAGCGCGGCGAGCCTCCGGTCGTCGATGCGCGACAGGCGGACCACCCGGGTGGCGGCCCCGAGCCGCCGCAGGCCCCCCGCGATGGCGTCGGCAGGATCCTCGCCGACATGGACGATAGCGAGGTCCGGGTGGGCGGACGCGATCGACGCCACGGCGGAAGCGAGCAGGCCGAAGTTCTTGTTGTGCGTGGCGTTTCCGACCGCGAGCACGTAGGCGCCGGCGACCTCCGCGGGCTCCGCGCCGACGAGCGCCGAGGGATCGAGCAGGGCGGGATCGAGTACGGAGGCCGAGGGGATGGCGCGGACCCGCCCGCGGGCGGCGGGATAGTGATGCTCGATGTCCCGCCGCGTCGCCTCCGAGACCGCGACGACGGCGTGGTTGCGCGCCAGCATCAGCCGGAAGATCCAATCGGTGGTGAGGGCTTCGCGCGGGCCGGTGCTCTCGGGGATCGTCTTGAAATAGAGGTCGTGGACGACGACGACGCGCGCCCGGCCGCCGGCGCCGGCGCCGTAGGGGTCGATGTTCAGCACCACGTCGATGGCGTGCCGCCGGCAGCAGGCCGGGACGGCGACGAGCTGTGCCAGCACGTCGAGGACCATGATGCGCGGGCGGCGCACCGTCACCACCGCGACGGCGTCGCGGATCGCCGCGGGGAGCTCGGCGCGCGTCCAGGGCGAGCGCAGCACCACGGCGATGTCCGGGCGGCGCACGAGTTCGCCGATCAGCGCGAACGCGACGCGGGCGACGCCGGACGGCTTGCCGCCGAACTGACTCGGCATGTTGACGAGGATGCGCTTCATCGACTGGCAATAACCCGGCACTACCGTCGATCCAGCACCGTCAGATCGATCAGATGCGTATTCTCCACATCACCTCGCTGTACCAGCCCGAACAGATCGGGGGGGCGGAGCTGATGGTGGAGGCCCTCGTGCGGATGCAGGTGGGTCTCGGCGCGCAGGTCGGCGTCGCCTGCCTGTCGCGCTCGCCCGAGCCGCCCGACCCGTCGGATGGGTCGACGGTCTACCGCGTCGGCCACGGCACGCCGTTCCACATCCTCGACTGGTCCGAGCACGGACGGCTCGATCGCCTCCGGTACAAGCTCGCCGCGCAGTGGGACGGGCGCACGCTCGCCGCGATGGCGGCGGCGGTCCGGGATTTTTCTCCCGACGTGGTGAACACCCACTCCATGTCGGAGCTGACGCCGCGGATCTGGCCGATGCTGCGGCGGCTGGGGGTGCCGGTCGTCCACACGCTGCACGACTTCACGAGCCTGTGCACCAACGGCGCGATGGTGCGGCACGGCCGCGCCTGCGCCGGGCAGCATGCCAGATGCCGCGCCTACGCGATGCTGCACCGGTTCTGCCAGCGGCCGGTGGACGCCGTGGTCGGCGTCGGCGCCGACATCCTGGCACGCCACCTCGCGGCCGGATTCTTCCGCGACGTGCCGGCCGACCTGCGCCAGGTGATCTGGAACCCGATCGAGGCGGGGCCGCCGCCCGAACCGCGGGCCGCCCCTTCGGATGCGATCACGTTCGGCTACATGGGCCGGATCGAGCCGTCGAAGGGCGTCGACGTCCTGCTCGAGGCCTGCCGCCGCCTGCCCGGCGCCGGCTGGCAACTGCGCATCGCCGGGCGCGCCGTCGACGGGCTCGACCGGTACGCGGCGCTCGCCGCCGGCCTGCCGGTCACCTTCGAGGGCTTCGTCGCGAGCGCGCCCTTCCTCGACGGCATCGACTGCCTCGTGGTCCCGCCGGTCTGGCCGGAGGCCTTCGGGCGTACGGTCGCCGAGGCCTATGCCCGCAACGTGCCGGTGATCGGCACCGCCATCGGCGGCATCGCCGAGCAGGTCGGCGCGGGCGATCCCGGCTGGCTCGTCCCGCCGGGCGACGCGGAGGCGCTGGCCGCCGCCATGGCGCGGATCGTCGCCGACCCCGCCCGCCTCGCGAGCGGCCTCGGCAACGCGGCCGCGGTCATCGCCGGAACCCGGCCGCAGGCGGTCGCCGCCCGCTACCTCGACCTCTATCGCACCCTCGTCGCCCGTGAACCCGCCGTCGCCCACGGATCAAGGCCCCAAGGAACAAGGCGCCATGCGCATCCTGCATCTTAGCTCGCTCTATCCGCCTCACATCGTCGGGGGCGCCGAGCGATCCGTCGAGCATCTGGCGGAGGAACTCGCCGGCCTCGGGCACGAGGTCGCCGCCGCCTGCATCGAGCGGCAGGCCGAGGCGAAGACCGTGCGCAACGGCGTCACGGTCTACCGCATGGCCCACCACAACGACTTCTGGCTGGAGGACTGGGCTCAGCACGGCCGCTTCGCGCGCAACGCCGCCAAGCTGAAGCAGCAGTGGAATTTCTCGATCGCGGCCGATTTCGGCCGGGTGCTGGACGATTTCCGGCCGGACGTCGTCAACACCCATTCCCTGCTGGACATCTCGACCCTGGTCTGGCGCGAGGCGGCCAGGCGCGACATCCCGATCGTCCACACGGTCTGCGAGTACGACCTGATCTGCGGCAACGCCGCGATGTTCAAGCACGGGGAGCCGTGCACGCACTGGCACCTCGGCTGCAAGGTCGTGAACGCCTCCAAGCAACTCACCAACCGCTGGGTCGACGCGGTGGCGAGCGTCGGCACCAAGATCCTCGAGACCCATGTCGACCACGGGCTGTTCCGGCATCTCGCTCCCGAGCGCCGGCGGGTGATCTACTATTCCTGCACGGTGCCCGACGGCGACCCGGAGGCCCGCCGCAGGGTCGACCGCACGGGCAGGCCGATGACCTTCGGCTATCTCGGGCGGATCAACGTCGAGAAGGGCGTCGGCACCCTGATCGACGCGCTCTCCGAGATCGGCGCGGGCGACTGGCGCTGCCTGATCGCGGGGCAGGCGATGGACGATTCGATCGAGCGGTTCAAGGCGAAGGCCGCGGGCCTTCCGATCGCGTTCGTCGGCTGGGTCGACCCGAAGGACTTCCTCACCGAGGTCGACGTCCTCGTCGTGCCGTCGTTCTGGGCCGAGCCCTCGCCGCGCACGGTCTACGAGGCCTACGCGATGGGCGTGCCGGTGATCGGCGCGGATTCCGGCGGCATCCCCGAACTGATCGGCGAGGACAATGCCGACTGGCTGTTCAGGGCGGGCGACGCGCCCGATCTCGCGGACCGCATCCGCACGGTGCTGGCCCGCGGCCGCGGCAGCCTGCCGGACGAGCGCTCGTTCCAGCACGTCCTGCGGGAATCGACCTCCGAGCGTGTCGCCGAGAAGTACCTCGACCTCTACGCCGAACTCCTCGCCGAGCGCCGTGGAATCGCGCCGGAACCGTCCGCGGCGCACGGCCTCCATCATGGCGCTTAGGCCGGCCGACCAACCCCCGGCGGGGTCGGACGCGGCCCTGCCGCAGGACGACGTGGCGGGCCGCTCCGTCCGGGCGGCCGGGTGGGTGGCCGTCAGCGCGATCGGCAACGTCGTCCTGAGCTTCGCGGTGTTCCTGGTGCTCGCGCGCCTGCTGGACCCGAGCGAGTTCGGAGTCGTCGCCGTCGCCGTGGTGTTCATCGACATCCTGCTGATCGTGACGCGGGGCGGCCTGCCCGACCTCGTGGTGCAGACCGAGCGTCTCGAGGACGGCTTCGTGGACACCGCCTTCTGGGTGGCGCTCGCCTCCGGCTGCCTCTACGGGCTGGCGCTGGCCGCGCTGTCCTGGCCGATCGCGTGGATGCTGCGGATCCCCGAGCTCCAGCCGGTGCTGGCCGCGCTCGCCGCTACCTTCGTGATCGCGGCGGCCGGCGTGATCCACGAGGCGCGGCTGCAGCGCCGGTTCGGCTTCCGCAGCCTCGCGATCCGGGCGCTCGTCGCCAACCTGATCGGCGGCGCCGTCGCGGTCGCCCTGGCGCTGAACGGGTTCGGGGTCTGGAGCCTCGTGATCCAGCGGCTGCTCGCCACGAGCGTGACGACGATCCTCACCTGGGCGGCGTTTCCCTGGCTGCCCGGATTGCGGTTCGTGCGCGCGCAGGCCCGGCGGCAGCTCGCCTTCGGGTCGCGGGTGTTCTCGACCCAGCTCCTCCTGACGCTGAGCATCCGCAGCCAGGAGGTGGTCGCCGCCTACTTCCTCTCGACCGCCGATATCGGGCTGCTGCGCATGGCGTGGCGCTGCATCGACCTGATCAGCCAGGTCGCGGTCATCCCGCTCGCCGCCGTGGCGCTGCCGACCTACGCCCGTCTGCAGGATCGGCCGCGCGCGCTGGCCTCGGCCTTCGACGGCTTCGTCGCGATGTCGGCGGTGCTGGCGCTGCCGGCCTTCGTCGGCATGGCCGCGGTGGCGCCGCACCTCGTTCCGCTGCTCTTCGGCGAGCAGTGGCGCGACGCGGTGCCGGTGCTGCGCGTCCTGGCGCTGCTCGGGCCGGAATTCGTCGCGACCTCGATGCTGTGGATGATCTTCACCGCCACGAACCGCACCGGCACCGCGCTGGTGCTGGCGGCCGGGCAGTTCACGATCACGGTCCTGGCCTCGTTGGTGACGGCGCCGTTCGGGCTGTCGGCCCTGGTCGTCGGGCACGTGCTGCGCGCCTACCTGTTCTCGCCGGTGGTGGTCCGGGCCGCCGGCCGGTTCGTGCCGGTCGGCAACCTGCAGATCGCCGCCTCGCTGACGCCGATCCTCGCGTGCTCGGCCGTCATGGGAGCCACCGTGTTCCTGAGCCAGGACCGGCTCTACGCCCATCTCGGGGACCATGCCGGCCTCGCGGCGGCGATCGGCCTCGGCATCCTGGTCTACGGCGTCCTCGCGATGCTGTTCCTGCGCGCACCGTTGCGCCGGAGCGTCGCGCTGATCCTGAACCGCAAGGCCGCCCTCGTCACCGCCTCCGTGCCGGCCTCCGCGCCGCTCGCCGAGGCCGCGCCCGCGTCGCCGTAGGGAGATGCGAGTCATGCCGCGATCCGCGCCACCCACGATCCATCGCCCGGTCCCGGCGGGACCGACCCGTCGCCTCGTCCTGGCGACGGGCGCTTCGGCGCTGGCGGCACGACCGGCGCTCGCCGGCACGCCGCCGTCCTATCCGAGCGCGGACTTCGTGCAGTCCGTCGGCGTCAACACCCATTTCGGCCATCCCGCGACGCCGTATGTCGACCGGTTCGCGCGATGCGCGGAGGCGCTCGACGAACTCGGGATCCGGCACCTGCGCGACGACATCGTCCTCCAGGGGGCCGAGCCGACCGCGCCGCCGCCGCCACAGTTCCAGCGGATCGCCCAGCTCACGCGTGCCGGATATCGCTTCAGCCTGGTCTTCTACGACGGGCTCGACGTCGGGGCGCCCGTGCCGCCCCGGCGCCTGCCCGACATCGCCGCGTGGAGTGCGGGCGGGCTCGAGATCGTCGAAGGCAGCAACGAGCCCAACATCGCCGCAGGCGGTCCCACCCGTGCGAAGGCCTCGGCCGAGCACCAGCGCGCGCTCTACCGGGCGGCCCGCAATGCGGGGGGGGCGGTGAAGGTCGCCGGGCCGAGCTACGTCCAGGCCAACGTCGCGGCGGCCGAATCGCTGGCCGGCGCCGTCGATTTCGGCAACATCCATCCCTATCCGGGCCTGGAGCATCCGGAGACCACCGGCAACGGCGACCTGCGCCGCTTCATCGCCGCCGCGCGTCCGGTCTTCGGCCGCGCCCCGCTGCTCGCCACCGAGAACGGCTATCACACCGCGCTCGCCACCAAGAGCTTCCACTTCCCGGTCTCGGAAGGCGTGCGGGCGCGCTATACCCCGCGCCTGCTCCTGTGGAGCTTCCTCCAGGGCATCCGCCGCACCTATCTCTACGAACTGATCGCGTCGGTCGACCGCGGCGAGGCGGACCCCGAGAGCCATTTCGGCCTGCTGCGCTTCGACGGTTCGCCGACCCCGACCTTCCGGGCGGTCGCGAACCTGATGCGCCTGTTCCGAACGGACGCCGCGGCCCCCCCCGCCCCTGCCCCTGCCCCTGCCCTCGACGTCGCCATCGTGACCGAGACGCCCGATCTCCAGGCCGCCCGCTTCCCCCGCGGCGACGGCACCGTCCTCGTGCCCCTCTGGCTCGGGATCGACGGCTGGGACCGAGACCGGCGCCGGGCGCGCCCCGACGCCCCGGCCCGGCCCGTCACCCTGACGCTCGCGGCCGAGCCGAAGGCGGCGCGCCTGCACCGCTTCGCCGACGACGGCTCCGTGAGCCTGGAGACCCTCGCCCCCTCGCGGACGCTGACCATCGGCGTCACCGACCGGCTCGCCGTCATCGAGCTCGCGTAGGCGGTGCGCGCCGGCGCCGAAACGGCCTATCGCACCGCGCCGCGCGTGTTGACGGAGAGGGCGTAGATCGACTTCGTCGAGGCCATGAACAGGCGGTTGCCGTCGGCGCCGCCGAAGCACAGGTTGGCGCAGCGCTCCGGCAGGCGGATCCGGCCGATCAGCCTGCCTTCGGCCGAGATCACCACGACCCCGTCGAGGTCGGCGCCCATGCCCCAGCCGCACCAGAGGTTGCCGTCGGCATCCGCCCGGAACCCGTCCGCGGTGCCCTTTCCGCAGTCGAAGAACACCCGGTCGTTGGCCAGCGCCGTCCCGTCCCCGACCACGTCGTAGACCCGGATCAGCCGGTTCGGCTGGGCGCGGGACTCGATGACGTAGAGCTTGGTCTCGTCGGGCGAGAAGCACAGCCCGTTCGGCCCCGCGATGTCGGCCACCACCACGGTGGCCTTGCCGGTCCGCGGGTCGAGCCGGAAGACCTGGCCCGGCCGTTCGGGCTTGGCCATCGCCTCGTAGGGGTTGGGCCCGAAGGGCGGGTCGGTGAACCAGATCGAGCCGTCGGAGCGGCAGACGATGTCGT
>CAZZZJ010000160.1:901-6973 GCA_964658355.1 Beijerinckiaceae bacterium | reverse complement strand
TGCCCAGCGTCTCGCTGAAGGCGAGGAACAGCGCCAGCACCGAGATCAGCAGCGCAACGCGCTTGTTCGATCCACCACCCGCTCCGTGACCACCCGACATCCGCTGACCGCTCCCCGTTGATTCGTGCGGGCGCAGTCACAGCCTATCGCGGCGGCGGAGGCAATGCGGCCGGGCGGCGAAAGCGCCTACTCCGCGGCCTGTGCGAACACCGTGCCGGCGCGCGGGAGGTCGAGGGTGTCCCAGGTCTCGACCAGCGCCGCCGTCAGCGTGGCGATGCGGGCCGCGTCGTGGAAGGGCGTGGGCGTGATGCGCAGGCGCTCGGTGCCGCGCGGAACGGTGGGGTAGTTGATCGGCTGGATGTAGATGGCGTGGCGCTCGAGCAGGTGGTCGGCGGCCGCCTTGCACAGCTCGGCGTCGCCCACCATCACCGGGACGATGTGGGTGTCGGTGGCGAGCACCGGCAGGCCGGCATCCTCGAGCGCGCGCTTGGTCGCCGCGGCCTGATTCTGGTGCGCCTCGCGCTCGCCGCTCGAGCGCTTGAGGTAGCGCACCGAGGCCCGCGCCGCGGCGGCGATCGCAGGCGGCAGCGCGGTCGTGAAGATGAAGCCGGGGGCGAAGCTCCGCACCGCGTCGCAGATCGCGGCCGAGCCGGTGATGTAGCCGCCGACGCAGCCGAACCCCTTGGCCAGCGTGCCCTCGATCACGTCGACCCGGTGCATCACGCCCTCGCGTTCGGCGATGCCGCCGCCGCGCGCTCCGTAGAGGCCGACCGCGTGGACCTCGTCGAGGTAGGTCATGGCGCCGTATGCTTCGGCGAGGTCGCAGATCGCGCCGATCGGCGCCACGTCGCCGTCCATCGAGTAGACCGATTCGAACGCGATCAGCACGTTGCGGCCCGCCGCCGCGACCAGCAGCTCCTCCAGGTGCGCGACGTCGTTGTGGCGGAAGATCTTCTTCTCGCATCCGGCGTGGCGCACGCCCTCGATCATCGAGTTGTGGTTGAACGCGTCCGACAGGATCAGGCAGTTCGGGATCAGCTTGGCGATCGTCGAGATGCCGGCCTGGTTCGAGACGTAGCCCGAGGTGAAGACGAGGCCGGCCTCCTTGCCGTGAAGGTCGGCGAGCTCGCGCTCCAGGTCGACCAGCGGCGAGTTGTTGCCGGCGATGTTGCGGGTGCCGCCCGCACCCACGCCGCAGCGCTTCGCCGTCTCGGTCAGCGCCGAGACCACCTCCGGGTGCTGGCCCATGCCGAGGTAGTCGTTCGAGCACCACACGGTGATCTCGGAGGTCGCCCCGTCCGGGCGGCGCCAGTTGGCGATCGGGAATCGTCCGGCGATCCGCTCGATGTCGGCGAACACCCGATAGCGGCGCTCCTCGTGCAGGTGCTCGAGCGCGCCGCGGAAATGCGCGTCGTAGTCGATCCTGCGAACCGAGCCCTGGCCCCGACCGGACGCTTGCACATCGGAACCGTGCGCATGCGTGTGGGCCGGTGTGGAGGCGGGCCGTGTCTCGGGCATGGATATCCTTGGGGGCTGAACCGGGCGACGGACGCATTCCAGCGCGGGATCGTCGCGGGCAGGCCTGTTCGGGATGCGGGGAGACGGCCGGGGACCGTTTCGGTCCGGCCGCCCGATCGCGCATCGGGTTGAGAGGAATCCGGCGGCATCGCGAGGCGCCGTCGGACGGGAAGATACAGCCGGATCTGGAATCGGTTCAAGGTGACGGCGTGTCATCCCTGCCTTGCAGCCCACCGGGGGTTCGGATCGGGGCGTTCGCGGACCCGATTGTGAGGCGCGGCGCGAGCATCTAGGAGTCGAAGGCGACGATGGGCCGCGTGAGCCATGACGACGAAGAACGACGATGCCCGCGCCGAGCGCCTCAAGGCGGCGCTTCGCGAGAACCTGCGGCGGCGCAAGGTCCAGGTCCGCGGGCGGGAGGGCGCCGAGCGGGGCGAGGGATCGGCCGGGCCCGCGCGCGACGCCGACCGCCCGGACGCGCAGGAAGCGGTCGCCCGGGACGAGCCGTAGCGCGTCGGCGAGGCGCAGGCCGCCCGGGACGATGGCGGATGGTCGCGCCGGGCCGGCCCGCCGAACGCGGACCCTGCCCCTCTCCCGGCGCCGGTCCCCTTTCGGACAAAACTCGCCTATAGGCTGCGCTCAAGCATGGGCCCGATCGCGGGCGAGACCGGCACCGCACGCCCGGCAGCGGTGCCCGAGGGTTACGAGAAACATGGACCGCATCCACATCACCGGCGGCGTCGCCCTCAACGGCACGATCCCGATCTCGGGGGCCAAGAACGCCGCCCTGCCGCTGATGATCGCGAGCCTGCTCACCGGCGATACCCTGGAGCTCGCCAACGTGCCGCGGCTCGCCGACATCGCCGCGCTCACCCGCATCCTCGGCAATCACGGCGTCGACCACATGGTGGTGGGCAAGCGCCCGGGGCAGACCACCGAGACCGGCCAGACCATCCGGCTCACCGCCTCCAACGTCATCGACACCACGGCGCCCTACGAGCTGGTCTCGACCATGCGCGCCAGCTTCTGGGTGGTCGCGCCGCTGCTGGCGCGCTTCGGCGAGGCC
The DNA here is from genome assembly GCA_964658355.1 of Beijerinckiaceae bacterium. GTDB lineage: Bacteria > Pseudomonadota > Alphaproteobacteria > Rhizobiales > Beijerinckiaceae > Methylobacterium. The sequence goes on along the minus strand of CAZZZJ010000160.1, from coordinate 4,389 downwards.
AAGGTCTCTCTGCCCGGCGGCTGCGCCATCGGCACCCGTCCGGTGGACCTGCTGATCATGGCGCTGGAGAAGCTTGGGGCGGTGATCGAGATCGATGCCGGCTACGTCGTCGCCAAGACGAAGAACGGCCTGCGCGGCGCCGAGATCGACTTCCCGAAGGTCACGGTCGGCGGCACCCACGTGGCGCTGATGGCGGCCTCGCTCGCCTACGGCACCACGGTGATCTCCAACGCCGCTCGCGAGCCGGAGGTGGTGGATCTCGCCGACTGCCTGATCAAGATGGGCGCGCGCATCCAGGGCGCCGGCACCCCGCGCATCGTGATCGAGGGCGTGGCGCGCCTGAACGGCGCCCGCCACGAGGTGCTGCCCGACCGGATCGAGACCGGCACCTACGCCATGGCGGTGGCGATGACCGGCGGCGACGTGGTGCTGGAGAACACCCGCGCCGACCTGCTGCACTCGGCCCTCGACATCCTCTCCACCACCGGCGCCGAGATCACCCAGGTGCCGGGCGGCATCCGGGTGCGACGCAACGGCGCCGGGATCGCCGCGGTCGACGTCACCACCGATCCGTTCCCAGGCTTCCCCACCGACCTGCAGGCGCAGTTCATGGCGCTGATGACCCTGGCCAACGGCCAGTCGCAGATCCGCGAGACCATCTTCGAGAACCGCTTCATGCACGTGCAGGAGCTGGCCCGCCTCGGCGCCCGGATCCGCCTCGAGGGCGACCTGGCCATCGTCGAGGGCGTGGACCGCCTCAAGGGCGCGCCCGTCATGGCCACGGACCTCCGCGCCTCGGTGTCCCTGGTGATCGCCGGCCTGGCGGCGGAAGGCGAGACCCAGATCAACCGGGTCTATCACCTCGACCGCGGCTTCGAGGCCCTGGAGGCCAAGCTCGCCCGCTGCGGGGCGCGGATCGAGCGCGTGCGGAGCTGACGGAGCGGGTGGCGCGGCGACGGCCCGACCCGCGAAAATCGGGTCGCCGCCCGGCTGCGTCCCTCGCAGGGCTCGAGCCGGCCCCTCCCCCACATCGTCGAGCGACCGGCGACCCGTTGCGATCGACGCGAGATGATATCCGTCGCCTTCGTTTCGATAGGAATAAAAAGACGATCCTTCGACAACATTCTTGAATGAAACAGGGTGTCGGATCGTGCTGATCCCGCTGTATCGGGTCTCGGCGCTGTCCCGATACAATCGTTCCGGCAAGGATTGTTAACGGGGCTCGGTCATAGTGCCGGCGACAACTTATCGCCGAGACCGAATGATGGCCGTCTTCTCCCGCCTTGACCTGCGCCTGCCGGCCATGACCATCGGGCTCGCGCTCCTCAGCGCCTCCGCGATGGGCGGTTTCAGCTGGTACTCGGCCCGGGCCGGGCTGACGGACGCGGCCGGCACACGCCTGCAATTCGCGGCGGCGGCACGCCGTGACGGGATCGAACTCGTCGCCGACCGGATGAGAGCCGACTTCATCGCCGCGGCGGCCCATCCGCAGGTGGTCTCGAACTTTCCCGACCTGATCGAGACGCTCGATCCGCACAAGCCGGATTACGCCGCCGTCCTGGAGGCGTTCCGGGCGCCGAAGACGGTCGAGGACCGCATCGCCTTCGACGGCGGAACGACCGGTACGATGTACGGACGCCGGCACGCCAAGGTCCAGGAGGTCGCCCGCAAGCTCGTCGCGCAACCCGGTTACGCCGACCTCATCTTCCTCGATCAGAACGGCCGCGTGGTCTACACGACCACCAAGGGCGACGACTTCTCCCGATCCGTCTCCGACCCGACGCTTCAGGGCACCGGCCTCGCGCGGATCGTCGAGAACCTGAAATCCGCCGACAGCGACGCGGTCCTCTTCGAGGACTTCGCGGCCTATCCGGTCGGCACCGGGCCGTCCGCCTTCATCGGCCGGGTGATGACCAAGCGGGCCAACGTCGCCATGGGCACCGATCAGGCGGTCGAGCGGAACGGCTTCGTCGTCATGCGCGTCGCGCCGGCCCTGTTCGACAGCGTCCTGGCCAAGCGCACCGGCCTCGGCGAGACGGGACAGGTCCTGGCCTCCGGCCCGGACGGCAACCTGCGCAGCGGGCCGCCGCTCGATCCGTCCGCCAAGGCCGGCGCTCCCTTGATCGCCCTCGGCATCGATCCCGCGAGGATCCATGACGATGCCGCCATCGTCTACGCCGCCGCCGACGGGCCGCACCTGGCGGCCGCCTCCTCGGTCTCGGTGCTCGGCGCCCCCTGGACCGTGATCGCCGAGCAATCCGAAGCCGAGGCGACCAGCGGGGTGCACGCGCTCTCGCGCATGCTCATCCTGATCGGCCTGGGCGTGCTCGCCGGTACGGCCCTGATCGGCCTGCTGCTGGCCCGCTCGATCGTGCGCCCCCTCGGCGCGCTGACCAAAGCGCTCAAGGCGCTGGCCGCCCGCGAGGCCCTGGCCGACGTGCCGGGCAGCCGCCGCCGGGACGAGATCGGCGACATCGCCCGGGCGGTGGTGACGATCCGCGACGTCACCCTCGAGGAGGCGGCGCAGCAGCTGAAGACCACCGAGGCCGGCCGCCTGCGCGAGGAGCAGGCGCGCCGCGTCCTCCTGCGCGACCTCGCCGAAGGCTTCGAGCGCTCGGTCGGCGGCATCGTCGCGCGGGTCGCCGGCTCGGTCGGCGGCCTGCAGGTCGCCTCGGGCGGCATGCGCGACGCGGTCGCGGATACCTCCGACCGATCGAGCAGCGTCGCGAGCGCCGCCTACCAGACCGCCCAGAACGTCAACACCGTCGCCTCCGCCGCCGAGGAACTCGGAGCCACGGTCCAGGAGATCGGGCGGCAGGTCGAGCAGGCGGCGGAGATGTCGGCCGAGGCAGTGCGCGAGGCCACGCGCACGCAGGCGGCGATGGATTCCCTCGCGATGGCCGCGACCCGGATCGGCGACGTCGTCGGCCTGGTCTCGACCATCGCAGGCCAGACCAACCTGCTGGCGCTGAACGCGACGATCGAGGCGGCACGCGCCGGCGAGGCCGGTCGAGGCTTCGCCGTGGTGGCGGCGGAAGTGAAGGATCTGGCGTCGCAGACCGCGCGGGCGACCCAGGAGATCGGTCAGCAGATCGCGTCGATCCAGCTCGCGGCGGGCGAGGCCTCCGAGGCGATCCAGGCGATCGCCGGCCGCATCCAGGCGATGAACCAGGTGACGACAGGCATCGCGGCGGCGGTGGAGGAGCAGGGTCTCACGACTCAGGAGATCGTGCGCAACATGGGGCAGGCCTCGGCCGGCACCAGCGCGATGACGGCGGACATCGCGGAGGTCGCGCACGCGGCGGAAACCGCCGGTACGGAGGTGGCGGCGGTGCTGCAGGCTTCCGCCGACCTGACCGACCAATCGGCCGAGCTTCGAACCGAGATCGGCACTTTCCTGGCGAGCGTCCGCGCTGCCTGACAGCCCTATCGGGCAGCCCGCCCGGCGGGCCGCCCCTCATCGCCGTCCCGCGACGGCGAAGTCGGGG
>CAZZZJ010000160.1:0-891 GCA_964658355.1 Beijerinckiaceae bacterium | reverse complement strand
CATCGAGAGCCCGTCTCGCCTCAGCGGCCGATGGCACCGCGCTTGAAACCGAAGCCCGGGACCTCGCAGCCGCAGGACGAGTTGAACGGCGCCGGGCGGGTGACGCAGTTGCCGCGGGCGGTCACGCAGATGCTGCCGCCGCGCCGGGGACCGAAATCGTCCCGGTCGCGCCGACGATCGTAGCGGTCCTCGTCGTAATCGCGGCGGCGGATCGGGCGGTCGTCGTCGTAGCCGCGGTCGAACCGACGCGGGCCGCCGTAATCGTTGCCGTAATACTGGGCGCTGGCCCCGGTCGCGCCGAGGGTCGTCCCGAGGGTCAGGGCGGCGATGGCCGCGAGGGTAAGGCGCTTCATGGTCATATGGGTGTCCGTCTCCGGTCCGAGATCGACGAGGGGTCTACGCAAGCCTGCCTGAACGGTGGCTGAGCCCGGTGCAACACCTGATCGCGCGCCGGGCTCGCCGCTCAACGCGCCAGACCACGCATCGGCTCGACGTCGGGCCAAGAGTTTCCGAAGAGGGTTTCCGCCAAGGGGCGGGGTCACGGGTTTCGGTCGAGCGTTTCCGTGGGCATTGGCCGCGGTTGCCCGAACCGGCCCGCCTCGCTACTGACGCGGGCGAAAATGTTTCCCGTGAAACCCTCTCCGGAGCGGCCCCCGACATGGAGCTCCTCAAGCTCGCCGCCCTCGATGCCGAGGACCTCACCGTCATCTCGGCCCATCTTCAGGATGCGGTGCTGAACGTCGCCGACCTCACCTTCCTCGCCGCCGAGCACCGCTTCGTGCTGGCGCTCCGCCGGTTCGACTGGCAGGCGCCGGAGACGCCGCGGCGGCGGCTCGCGGGCCTGCATTTCGAGCGCGTGCTCGGGGTCCGCACCCGCGGCCTGACGCAGGA
>CAZZZJ010000159.1:0-6975 GCA_964658355.1 Beijerinckiaceae bacterium | reverse complement strand
CGTGGATCCTGAGCAGCACCATCTCGCGCACGAAGGGCGCGGCGTTGCCGTTCAGTTCGGGCGTGACCGTGAGGGTGAGGTCGCCGGGCTCGACCTCGGCGTGGGCGGGCTGGGTCAGGAGACAGGCACCGAACAGAAGCGCCCATCGCATGCGAGACGCCTTTGCCTCCCCCCTTTGCGGGCTACGGCGTTCACGCATCGCATCCGATCCGGAAGGATCGCTCCGAAGCCCGCTCCTCCCCGTCATCCCGGGGCTGCGCAGCAGAGCCCGGGATCCAGAGCCGCCGACATCACCTTCCGAAGCACGACCTGCGGTTCCGGATCCCGGGCCCGCCTTCGGCGCCCCGGGATGACGGGGTGGGTCGGAAAACCGGATTCGCGAAAGCCGTGAGTCCGGGAGCCTTTGCGGCAGAGGGCGGAGGCGCGTCGCGAAAAACCTCACCATGGGTTGCTCCCGGCGGGCATGGCTGTGCCGGCGTCGATGCGGCGGGTCTGCTCGGCCTTGAGGCGGAGCTTGAGGAAGCGGCCGGGGTCGTCCGGCAGGGTCTGGAGCCAGAGGCGGTCGGGGCGGATCTCGTGGGCCTCGAAGCTCTTGGTCACGCGGCGCACCTCCTTCTCGGGGGCCTCGGCCACCATCGCCGAGCCGCCGCCGGTGCGGCGGCGTCGCCCGCCGAGCCGCGGGCCTCGCCGCGGCCCGATTCCACCGTCTGCTGCTCGGCCTGGCCTCGGCGGGCGACCTTGCTGTTGCCGGGGATCGAGGCCGAGGAGCTCGCCTCCTTGTTGCCGGCGAGGCCCTCGCCGCTCGAATTGGCCTGGATGGTGTCGTCCTTCTCCTGGTTGGCGGTGTTGTTGTAGCGGGCGCCGTACTGCGCCGAACCGTTGGCGGTGCCGCCGCCCTTGCGGTCGATCGCCTCGGCGACGAGCTTGGCCAGCAGCGAGCGGTTGGCCTGGGCGTCGGCGTCGCGCGGGTTGAACTGCAGGGCCGCGTCGTAGGCCTCGATCGCGCCGGCGAAGTCGCCCGTCCGCGCCAGGGCGTTGCCGAGGTTGTAGGAATTGCGCCGGCCGCCGTTGCGGAACAGCGCCGCGGCTTCATCGTAGCGGCCGGCCTCGTAGAGCGCGGGCCCGCGCCAGGCCGGGTCGTCGAGGACGGCGAGCGCCGCAGACGGCAGGCCGATCCCCATCAGCAGGCGCCCGAGGCCGGTGCGCGGCTGCGAGACCAGCATCAAGCCGAGGATGCCGGCGCCGGCCGCTGCGATGCCGCCGATCCGTGCCCAGCGCCGCCAGCGGCGCGAGAGGGCGGCCGAAAGCGGCAGGCGGCCGAGCGTGAGGGCGGCCATCAGGCACTCCTCCGGAACAGGACGAGGGCCGGCACCAGCGCGAGCAGCAGCAGCCAGCGGCCGAGATCGGCGAAGGCCAGCACGGTGTAGCCGCCGGCCGCCAGGTGCTGCGCCGTTCCGGCTCCGACCGCGTCGAGCACCGGCGCCGGAGCCCCGAGGTCCGCCGCGACTCCGCCGCCGGCGGCCGCGAGCCGGTCGAGCGCCGCCGGGTCGGTCCTGGGTGCGCCGGGCGGCAGGGTCTTCTGCGCCGGCACGAACAGGCCCTGGAGCCGCCAGCCCTTGGCCCGCATCGCCTCCGCCTCGCGGAGCGCCGCGTCGCCGATGCCGTCGCCGTCGGTGATCAGCACCACGTCGGCGGCCACGGTTCCGGCCTCCTCAAGGGTGCGGCGGGCGAGCGCCAGCCCGCGCTCCGGGTGGCTGCCGCGGTCGGGCACGGTGTCGGCGTCGAGCGCGAACAGGGTGGTGCCGAGGCTGTCGCGGTCGGTGGTCGGACCCATCGCGAGGTAGGCGTCGCCGGCATAGACCACCAGCGCCACCGAGCGGGTGCCGGCGGCCTCGGCCACCGCTTGCGCGACCTGCCGAAGGTCCTTCAGGCCGCCGCCCTCGGCGACCGAGCGCGACAGGTCCGCGACGATCACCGTCGCGTCGAGGTTGCGGAAGGTCGCCGCGTCCTTGCGCTCGACCGCCGGCCCCGTGAGGGCCAGGGCCACGATTCCGGCCGCGATCGCCGCCGCGAGGTTCGCCTGCCTCCGGCCGCCGAGCACGGCCCCGCGCCGGAGCATCAGCGCCATCAGCGCCGGGTCGACCGCCTTCGCCCAGTCACCCAGGGGGGCGGCACGGGCGGCGGCGCGGAACGCCAGCACCGCGACGACGGGGATCGCGACGAGCCACCAGGGGCGGAGCAGCGCGAAGGCGTCGAGGGGGGTCATCGCCGGCGTCCTCCCCGATGCGGGCCGGGCGCCCGCGCAAGGGTTCCCTCCACCCTCTGCGGAGGAAGGTACGCGCCGAGAGGCCGTCGAGAAGACAAGGCCATCACCTCGCAGCCCACCCTCATCCCCGCCTCCGGGAGGCCAGCAGCAACCCGGCGCAGGCGAAGGCCAGCGTCGCCGGCCAGGGCCAGAGGTCGCGGCGCAGGGGCACCGGGGGAGCCTTGGCGCGTCCGCCCTCCAGGGTGTCGATCGCGTCGGCGACCGCGACCAGGTCGTCCGTGGTCTTCACGCGGAACGCCTTGCCGCCGGTGATCTCGGCCATCTCGCGCAGCGTCTCGGTGTCGACCACGTCCTGCTCGCCGTCGGCGTCGGCCATGTCGCGGGGGCCGAGCGCGATGGTGTAGACCTTGATGCCGAGCTCGCGCGCGAGCGCCGCCACGTCCTTGGGGGTGGTCTGGCCGGCATTGTTGGCGCCGTCCGAGAGCAGGATCACCGCCTTCGAGGATGCGACGGGCTGGCCCGGATCGGTGCCGGAATCCTTCGGGTCGAGCCGGCGCAGCGCCAACCCGAGGCCGTCGCCGATGCCGGTGGAACGGCCGACGAGGCCGATGGTCGCCTCTTCCAGCGCCCGGGCGACGCTGGCGGTGTCGAAGGTCAGGCCGGCGGCCACGTACGCCTGGTCGGCGAAGATCACGAGGCCGATGCGGTCTCCGGCGCGGCGCCGGATGAAGTCGGCGCCGACGCGCTTGACCGCGACGAGGCGATTCACGGTCTCGCCGTCGAGGGAGAAGTCGCGCCGCTCCATCGAGCCCGACAGGTCCATCGCGAGCATGATCTCGCGGCCCGAGGCCGGCAGCGCGGTCGCCGGCAGGACGAGGCGCGGGCCGGCGAGCGCGACGACGAGCGCCGCCCACAGCGTCCAGATCGCCCAGGTCCGGCGCCGGCCCCGGGCGGCGACGTCGGCGCCGGCGTCCGCGCGGGCCACCAGCGAGGCGGGCACGCGCAGGGCACCGCTCCCCCCCTCGGCCTCGGCCGGGAGGAAGCGCTGGACCAGGAACGGCAACGGCAGCAGCAGGAGCGCCAGCGGCGCAGCCCAGTCGAACGCGGAGGCGAACGCCGTGACCCAGGCCGGGAAGAAACTCACGCGCGGATCCGCCCGAGCAGGCGCCCGAGCTCCGCGTCGAGCGCGGCCGGGTCCGGCCGGTCGCCGCGGCGATAGAGCCCCTCGGTGAGGACGAGGCCGGCGCCCGCGGTGAAGAAGGTGGTGGCGAACAGCCCGTCGAGCTTCTGGGCCCAGGCCTGACCTTGCGCGGTGGCGGCGTCCTCGCCCTGCAGGGTCCGGGCGACCCGGCGCAGCAGCCGGGCCTGCGCCACGAGGCGGGCTTCCGGTTCGAGGTCTCGCGCGGCGGCGAGGTCGCGCAACGCCGCCCGGCGCAACGTGGCGCGGGCGCGGACCCGGAGATAGCGCACCAGCCCGACGAGCAGCGCGGCGCTGAAGCCGAGCAGGATCGCGACCACGACCTCGCCGGAGATCGCGCCCGCGGCGTGATTGGGCAGGTGCAGGCCGCGCAGGGCGTCGAGGGTGGGCTCGGCGGGGGTCATGATTGTCCGCACATCGGCATGCGCATCCCACCCCCCTGAAGCGGGAGAAGGCGGCCCGCGAAGCGGGTCGGCAGGGAGGCGCGCGTGATCCGGAGAGGTCGCTCCCCGCTCCCGACCCTCGCTGACGCGAGGCCCGCCCTCCCCCGCGGAAGGGGTCGGGAAACGCTGGCGGCTTCACAACACCGCATCGAGCCGCTCCATCAGCGGGGCGTAGGCCTCCGGGCCGGCCTCGACGTCGAGGCGCAGGCCCTCGATGCCGCGGCGGGCGTAGTCGGCGAGGCGCTCGTCCGCGGGCAGGCGTCCGGTCTGGGCCGTCCGGCCTTCCTGGACCGTGCCGCGGCGTCCGTCGGCCAAGGCGAAAGGATAGAAGCCCGGCGGCCGCGCCCGCTCGAAGGCATCGCTCACGAGGATCAGGCGGATCGACAGGCTCTCGGCCAGCAGCGTCAGCAGGCGGTCGAAGTCGGCGCCGGGGTTGTCGAGGGCCGAGGCGATGACGAGGTGGCCGCCGGACGGCAGCAGGCTGCGGGCCAGCGTCAGCAGCGCATCGAGCGGCGGGTCCTCGGTATCGGGGACGCCGAGCGCGCGGGCATGGGCGGCGGCGAGGGCACCGGTGACCGCCGTCATCGCCCGCTCGCCGCCGGCCGGGCGCAGAGCCGTCGGCTCGGCCCCGCCCGCGACCACGAGGCCGACGCGGCCGCCGTCGCCGACCACGCGCCAGCCGAGCAGCGCCAGCGCCTCCGCCGCGGCGACCGAGCGCAGCGCCCGGCGGGTGCCGAACAGCATCGACGGACGGAAATCGGCGAGCAGCACCACGGCGCGGTCGCGCTCGTCGTGGTGGGTGCGCACGTGCAGGATTCCGGTGCGGGCGGTGGCGTTGCGGTCGATGTGGCGCCGGTCGTCGCCCTCCGACCACAGCCGCACGTCGTCCGGCTCGGAGCCGCGACCGCGCCGCCGGGTCACGATGCCGCCGGGCAGCCCCGCCAGCGTCCGCGTCGCGGGCGTGACGCCGCGGCGGGCGAGATGGCGCAGGCCCATCAACGCCTCCCCGGAGAGGTGGTAGGCGGGATCTTCGGGGACGGCGGAGGCGGTCATGGCCGATGCCGACCGCAACGACGCCTCCTCCCTCCCCCGCAGAGGGGGCAGGGAGGAGGCGTTCGGGTGGCTGAAACCGCGGAGAAGGACACCCTCAGAGCGCCCGCACCCGCTGCACCAGCCCGGCGACGATGCCGCGGGTGCTGAGACCCTCGGCGGCCGCGCGCCAGGTCAGGCCGATGCGGTGCGACAGGGCGTCGGCGGCGAGATCCGCCACGTCCTCGGGGATGACGTGGTCGCGGCCGTGGAGGTAGGCCCGCGCCTTGCCGGCGACCATCAGCGCCAGCGTCCCGCGGGGCGAGGCCGGATGCTCGATCGCGGCGCGGAGGTCGGGCGCCGCGGAGTCGGTGCGGGTCGCGGCGACGATGCGGACGAGATAGTCCTTCAGCGCCGGGGAGACGTAGGTCTTCAGCGCGGCCTCGCGCGCCTCCAGCACCTCGGCGACCGAGAGCTTCACCGGCATCGCCTCGGCGTGGTGGTTCAGCTCGCCCTCGACCAGGTCGAGGATCTTCCGCTCGGCGGCCTCGTCCGGCATGCCGACCACGACGTGGAGCAGGAAGCGGTCGAGCTGCGCCTCGGGCAGCGGGAAGGTGCCGGCATGCTCGATCGGGTTCTGGGTCGCCACCACCATGAACGGGTCGGCCAGCGGATGCGTCGTGCCCGAGACCGTGATCTGGCCCTCCGCCATCGCCTCGAGCAGGGCCGACTGCACCTTCGGGGGGGCGCGGTTCACCTCGTCGACGAGGATCAGCGAGTGGAACAGCGGGCCGGGCAGAAACTCGAAGGTGCCGGCATCCTGGCGCCACACGGTGGTGCCGGTGAGGTCGGCCGGCATCAGGTCGGGCGTGCACTGGATGCGGGCGAAGGAGCCGTCGAGCCCGTCGGCGAGGCGCTTGACCGCGCGGGTCTTGGCGAGCCCCGGCGCGCCCTCGATCAGCAGGTGGCCGCCGGTGAGCAGGCCGATCATCAGGCGCTCGACGAGGCCCTCGCAGCCGATCAGCCCGTGCTCGAGCCCGGCACGGAGTTCGAGGATGCGGGCCCGCAACGGATCGGAGACGGCGGCCGGACGCTGGCTCAGCACGGCACCACTCATGCGCGGTCGAGCCCCGTGCGCTCGAGCCCGGCCGGCTGGAAGAAAGCCTTCATCCTGGTCGTCTCCTCGTCGAACGCGGCGAACCTGGCCGCCGCACCTGGATTCTTAGCCGATCCATAGCCGAGCCGGTGTGCCCGCTGCCCGGGGCACCCGTCAATCCCGCCGACGCGGGATGCAACCGAGGCGGGCAGAATGCCGGCCCCCGCATCGTCATGGAACCGTCATGCGTCCCTGTCTTAGGAGACCGGATGTTCACTCTGCCCACGCCCCTTCCCGAACCGGTCAACTCGGCGGTCAGCCTGATCGTGGCCTTCGTGCTCGGCACGCTGATCGGCGCCGAGCGGCAGTACCGCCAGCGCACCGCGGGCCTGCGCACGGCCGTGCTGGTGGCGGTCGGCGCCGCGGCCTTCGTCGATCTCGGCATGCGGCTGACCGGCGGCGAGGGCGCGACGCGCACCGTCGCCTACGTGATCTCCGGCATCGGCTTCCTCGGCGCCGGCGTGATCATGAAGGAGGGCATGAACGTGCGCGGCCTCAACACCGCCGCGACCCTGTGGTGCTCGGCCGCCGTGGGCGCGTTCGCGGGCGCGGACCTGCCGCTGGAGGCCCTGTTCGTGGCGATCGCGGTGCTGGCCTGCAACACCCTGCTGCGGCCGCTGGTCAACGCGATCAACCGCTTCCCGATCGACGAGAGCGCGACCGAGGCGACCTACGAGGTCCAGGTCACCACCGCGCCCGGCGCCGCGGGCCCGGCCCAGGACATGCTGGTCGAGCGGCTGGAGGCCGCGGGCTACCCGGTCGGCGGCGTCGAGGTCGAGGAGCGCGGCGACACGGCGGTGGACGTGGTCGCCACGCTCATCGCCAGCGCGGTGGCGGCCAAGGAGCTCGACGCGGTGGTGGCGGCGCTGGCGACCCAGCCCGG
>CAZZZJ010000158.1:0-6993 GCA_964658355.1 Beijerinckiaceae bacterium | reverse complement strand
AGCGGCAGCATGAACTGGACGCCGAAGCCGCCCTCGAAGTAGCGCACGAGCTTGCCCGGCGTCCGGCCGATCGTGAGCGTCGCGCCAAGGGGCGGAACGGTGACGCTGGCCAAGGCCACGCCCGACATCGAAATGTCGATGACGCGGGCCTGGATCTCCCGCCCGCTCTCCAGCCGTATGATCACCGCGGGCTGCTTGGGCACGACGCGCTCGTGTTCACGGCCTTCGGGCAAGCCGAGGATCTCGCGATTGGCGAGCCAGGTAAGCTGCGAGGCGATCTTGTCGCGCTTGCGCGGCGTGGCGGAGAGCTGGACGGCAAATCCCCCCTTGGGGTGGCGGGCGATCACGCCCTCGATCCGCCCGATATGCTCGAGGTACAGCACGACCCGCTCGCCGATCGCTCCCACCACCGCGCAGGTCAGCCGAACGCCGCCGGGCGACATGTCGACGGTCTGGCAGGGATATTCGCGCCGATCGGACAACATGTAGCGGCCGAGCAGGGCCACCGCCACGCGCTGGTGACGGCGCAGGTCGGATGCTTGCGCCAAGCGCAGGGTGGTGGTCCCCTCGGGGCTCTGCGCCGTCGTCATTTCGGGGCTGGCTTGATCCGTTGCTCGTCGGACTGAAAACCTAACGGGCTTCTCGTTACGAAACCCTTTGCCGGACCCGACAAACTCAAGTCTTGACCGTAACCGGCGCCCCGTCATTCCAGGTCCCGTCGACCCGCCCCCTGGTCGGCGTCGACGAGATGCGGTGGACCAAGGCCGCCGCGCAATCGTGCGCCCCCCCGTGCGTCAAGCGCATCGAGTCGCGGTATCAGATCCTGCCTCCGCGGTGGACCAGGAGATGGCCGCGACGGAACGGCAGGCTGTCGTTGGCCGGCGGGGGGAGGGTGTCCAGCGCCTCGGCCTGCGAAGCCCGGATGCGGATGGCCCCGTGATCACCGTCCGAGGCCTCCCGCAGCGCGCCTTCCTCGGGTCGCGTCAGGACGCGCAGCGACTGCGTGTCGAGACGGACCAGCGGACGCAAGCCCAGCCAGACCGGCGGGGAGACCGGACTCAAGGTCCCCAAGGCCCGCGCCTGGGTGCGGCCGCGGTGGCGCAGGGGCAGAAGGAGGAATTCGAGGTCGATCGTCTCGCCGTCGGCGTTGGTGCCGCGAAGGCCCGCGACGACGCCGAGGGCGTCGCCCGCCACGATCTCGACCATGCGCCAAGGATCGGCGGCGGAATCGTCCCACAGGTCGGACAGGGGCGACGCCCGCAACTCCCGGCCGAACAGGGCGCAGACCCGTGTGCCGGCGAGCCGCAGCGTCGCGGCCCGGTGCGGCATGTCGAGTTCGAGGATCAAGCTGTCGGCCAGCAGGTGACGGATCTCTCCGGGCTCGATCTCGGCCCGCTCCGGGGCGCAACGCTGGCCGCGGATCCGGTCCCAGTAGCTGTGGAGCATGCGGCTCGTCGGATGCTTCATGGTGTCCCAGAACGGTGCGCGACGGCGTGACGATCGGTGCCGATCCGGAACAGCCGCGATCCCTCGCGGCGCATCCGGCGGCCATTCGATCGACCCTGCGCACAGCCTATGCCCAGGGGCGCGGCCACGCCCGCGTAACCCTTTGTTAAGGTTAAGAAGAGGTTGACGTTGCGCGACACGAAGCACTGCAGGACAGTGTTCACGAAAGCGTGACGGTCCGGGAGCGCCCGGCGCCGGCCACGTCTCCGGGTCGCCTTTGCGAGGTGCACGGAGGGATCGGGCGCCCAGCCGCCCCGTCGTCTCCTGGTCCGGACGACGCTTGAGCCCGACGCGGGGCTCGGGGATCCTTCGCTTCAGGGAGGGGGTCCGTCACCGGGCCGCCTCCCTTTTTTTGTTCGCCGGTCGGCATTCCGGCCGTCGGCGGAGCCGCAGGCCCTTGCCGCCGAGGCCGCCGCCCCGACATGTGGCGCCATGGATGCCTCGCCCGATCTGCCGCGCCAGGGCCGCGTGCCCGTCTTCAACATGCCGGTCGCGGTCACCGTCTCGATCGGGCTGCTGCTCGCGATCCATGCGGTTCGCGAGCTCCTGCTGCCCGACGCCTGGGACATCCGTCTCGTCCTCGATCTCGCGCTGGTGCCGTCCCGTTGGACGATATGGCTCGATCCGGCTCAGGCCGACGCGGTGATGCGGGCGGCGGGCGAGGCCGGCGACCCGCAGCTTGCGGCCGCGCGCGAGGCCTTCGCCCGCTACGTCCTCAGCGATGCAGGTCCGTACCCGTGGAGCTTCGCCACCTACGGCCTGCTTCACGGCTCCTGGATGCACGTGATCTTCAACAGCGTGTGGCTCGCCGCCTTCGGCTCGCCGGTGGCACGGCGCTGCGGCGCGTGGCGCTACGGGCTGATCGCGCTGGCCGGAACGGTCGCGGGCGGGGCGCTGCACGTGGCGATCGATCCGCTGAGCACGTCGCCCCTGATCGGCGCCTCGGCCGGCGTGTCGGCACTGATGGCCGCCGCCGCCCGCTTCGTGTTCCAGCCGCCGGTCTCGGGCTACGGCACGCAACCCTGGCAATTGCCGCCGCACCGACCGGCCGAGACGGTTCCGGAACTCCTGCGCAACCGCACCGCCGTGACCTTCCTGGTGATCTGGATGGCGACGAACCTGCTGTTCGGCATCATCAGCCTGCCGCTCGGCGCCGAGAACGCAGCGGTCGCCTGGGACGCGCATCTCGGGGGCTTCGTCGTCGGTTTCCTGATGTTCCCCTTCGTCGATCCGCGGGCGCCGGCGGTCCGATAACCTGCATTGGCGACGGCTGGACTGGTCAGCGCGCCGTCGCAGCGGTCGAGACCATCATTGCTGATCGGAACGCGTCGGACATGCAGGTCTCGCACGGCCTTGCCATGACGCGGCATCCGCCACACACTGGTCAGGATTACGGGCGCGATCCGGGACCAACCCGGGCACGTCCCGGTCGATGTCCGCGCCGCAGCTGACGGCGCGCACGGCCTCACCTCTGGGAGGGATCTCCATGACCATCGCACGCATCCTCGCCGAGAAGGGCGGGGCCATCGTCACCATCACCCCCGAACGGACCCTCGACGAGGCGATCCACCTCCTCGCCGAGAAGCGGATCGGCGCCCTGGTGGTCACCCATGCCGACGGGTCGGTCGCCGGCATCCTCTCGGAACGCGACATCATGCGGGCGCTGGCCAAGCTGGGCGGCGGCGCATTCGATGCCCTGGTCTCGGCGCACATGACCGCCGAAGTCGTGACCTGCAAGCGCGCCACGACGGTGGAAGACGTGATGCAGTTGATGACCGAGGGTCGCTTCCGCCACGTTCCGGTCTGCGAAGACGGCCGACTCGTGGGCCTCATCTCCATCGGCGACGTCGTCAAGCGCCGGATCGCGGCCGTCGAGGCCGAGCATAAGGCGATGCGCGACTACATCACGATGGCCTGAGATCAGGCCCGCCCGCGCTCATGCGCGGGTGGGGTCGAGGGTGACGTGCCAGAGATCCGCGTCGGCCGCATCCTTCAGCGTCACCGTCATCTGCTCGGTCCGGCCGTCGACGGCGACGTGCCCGAAGAACTGGTATCCGGCAGCCGGCGACAGGTTGACCCGGCCCTCGGGCGGCGCCTTCACGAAGCGAAGCTGCGGCCCGAACGTGTCGTCGAGCTTGTTCGGGCCGAAGGTACCCGCGTGCAGCGGGCCCGACACGAACTCCCAGAACGGCTCGAAATCCTGAAAGCGGGCCTTGTTCGGGTCGTAGTAATGGGCGGCGGTGTAGTGCACGTCCGCCGTGAACCACACGGTGTTGCGGATGCCCGCGGTCTTGATGAACCGCAGCAGGTCGGCGATCTCCAGCTCGCGACCGAGCGGCGGACCGTCCCCCTGAGCCACCGCTTCCGAGCCGAAGTTCCGGTCGCCGTCATAGGTGACGACGAGCCCGAGCGGCATGTCGGCGGCGATCACCTTCCAGGTGGCGCGGGATTCCGTCAGCGCCCGTTTCAGCCACGCGAGCTGCACCGGCCCGAGGAAGTAGGAGTCCGGCCCATAGGCGGTCTCCCGGTTCTCGCCGTTCGGCCCGCGATACGAGCGCATATCGAGCATGAACACGTCCACCAGGGGTCCGTAGGCGATCTTGCGGTAGACGCGGCCGGGCTCGGCCGGCTCGAAGCGCATCGGCATGTAGTCGTGGAAGGCGCGAGATGCCCGCACCTCGAGTGCCCGCACGTTCAGGTCCACGTATTTCTTCCTGAGGTGCTCGGCCCGGGTCAGGGGCTCGCCGGGCCACCAGTTGTTGGTGACCTCGTGATCATCCCACTGCGCGAGGATCGGCACGGCTGCGTTCATCGCGAGAACGTTCCCATCCGTCAGGTTGTACCTGTAGCGACCGCGGAACTCGTCGAGCGTCTCTGCGGGCTTCGAGACCGCCTCGGTCACGCGGTTGCGCCAGAGGGTGCCGTCCGGCAGCGTCACCTCTGCGGCGATCAGCCCGTCGGCGTAGATGGTATCGCCGGAATGCAGGAAGAAATCCGGGCGATTGTTCAGGATCGCCTTGTAGATCGTCATGCCGCCTCGGGCCTCGTCGATGCCCCAGCCCTGGCCCGCCGTATCGCCGGACCAGCAGAACGAGACCGAGCGGCGATCGGCCGGGGCGGTGCGGAAGCGTCCGACCTGCGCCGGGCCGCGGATCGTCGGCGCGGCGAGGTCTTCGAGCCGTACCCGATAGAAGATGTCCTGCCCCGGCGGCAGACCGGTCAGCGCCACCTTCACGGTACCGTCGGCTTCGGGCAGCGCATCGGCGACGGTGCCTCCGCGGATCTGCGCGAAACTTTCCGTGGTAGCCCACTCGATGACGGCGCGGGACGGCCGGTCGGACCGCGCCCAGACGATCGCGGCATCGGTGCCGACATCGCCCGATTGCAACCCATGGGTCAGGATCGGCCGGTCGGCGGCGCGGCTGAGACCCGGCCGGGCGATGCCGGCGGCGACCCCGACCAGGCCGGCGCCGCCGGCAAGCAGGATTTGGCGGCGGCTGGACTTCATGGGGCAGCTCCTCGCGACGGACCGTCGATGCCGACGATTCCCATCCTTCGAGCCGCCGCATCGCAGGCCGGCACGACAGCCGCGTGACGTCGATGGGTCTCAGGCCCGCGCCGCGGCGGCCTGCACCATGGCCCGGATCCGGGGCAGGACGGTACGGGTCGCGGCGTAGCCGGCGGCGATCCCCTCGGCGGCGCGGTGGAACTCGAACTGGCCCATCGCGGCGAGGTCGGGCCCGATCGCACAATCCGGCGGGTCCCGTTCGAGGCGGGCGCGCGAGATGCGGTCCTGCGTGATGTTGAACGCGTCGAACATCACGCGGCCGATCCCGGGCGCGGACGGCGCGAGCCGCCGGCCACGGAGGCCGGAGAGCAGATTCCAGCGGCGTGCACCGACCGCCGTGACGACCCGCTCGACGGGATCGGCCGCATCGGGCTCGATCACGCCGCCGCGCAGCCGCGGATCGCAGGCGAGGTTCACGCCGATGACGAGGTCGGCGCCCATCGCGCGGGCGAGCGTCACCGGAACCGGGTTGACCAGGGTCCCGTCCATCAGCAGGCGTCCATCACGCTCGACAGGCGCGAACAGGCCGGGCAGGGCGTAGGAGGCGCGCAAAGCCTCGACCAGCGAGCCGCGCGTCAGCCAGACCTCCTGGCCGGTGCCGAGTTCGGTGGCGACGGAGGAGAAGCCGATCGGCAGGTCGTCGATCGAGCGGTCGCCGAGGTCGCGGGTCAACCGCCGCCGCAGCCGGTCGCCGCCGATCAGGCCCGAACCGGTCAAGCGCGGGTCGAGGAGGCCGAGCACCCGGCGGCGTGTGAGCGAGAGCGCGAACTCGGCCAGCGCATCGAGCTTGCCCGCGGCGAAACAGCCGCCGACGACGGCACCGATCGAGCAGCCGGCCACGACGGATGGGTGGATGCCGGCCTCGTCGAGGGCGCGGATCACGCCGATATGGGCCCAGCCCCGCGCCGCGCCGCCGCCGAGCGCCAGGCCGATCCGCGGCTCCCAGGCGGCCGCGTCACGGGTCGGCTCGACGGTCCCGGGACCGATGACGGCATGCGCTTCGTACCGCAGCAGGGCGCGCGCGCCACTCATGCGCCGGCGGGATTCAGCACCGCGCGGCCGTCCGGATCGAGGGTGACGCTGCGGTAGAAGCAGGCGCGGCGCCCGGTATGGCAACACCCGCCGTCGCCGCCGACCGAGACGGTGATGAGCAGCGCGTCCTGATCGCAATCGGTGCGCATCTCGACGACGCGCTGGATCTGCCCCGACGTCGCGCCCTTGTGCCAGAGCGCGCGGCGCGAGCGCGACCAGTACCAGGCCTCGCCGGTCTCGAGCGTCCGTCGCAGCGATTCGGCGTTCATGTGGGCGAGCATCAGCACGCGACCATCCGCGGCATCGACGGCGATGCAGGCGACAAGCCCGTCGCGGTCGAAGCGCGGCGTGAAGGCAGCGCCTTCCTCGAGCGCTTCGCGCGACCCGGGCGGATCGAAGGGCATCATCGCTTGCAGGCTCCTCGCAGGCCTATCCAGCGCACGCCATCACCTTCCCCGCTGCGGGGGCGGGAGGCGCGCGGTGCCGAACCTCTAAGCCTTCCCGCCACGGACCAGCGTCAGGAACCGCACCTGCTCGCTGGCATCCTCCTTGAAGGCGCCGCGGAACTGGGTCGTGATGGTCGAGACGCCGGCCTTCTGCACGCCGCGCATCGCCATGCAGAGGTGCTCGGCCTCCACCAGAACGGCGACGCCGCGCGGCTTGAGGATGCTCTCGATCACGTCGGCGATCTGCGCGGTCATGGTCTCCTGCGTCTGCAGGCGCCGGGCGAAGGTGTCGACCACGCGGGCGAGCTTCGACAGGCCGACCACGCCCTTGGTCGGATAATAGGCGATGTGTGCCAACCCCATGAACGGCACCATGTGGTGCTCGCAGTGGGAGTAGAACGGGATGTCGCGCACCAGCACGATGTCGGAATAGCCCTCGAC
>CAZZZJ010000157.1:0-7021 GCA_964658355.1 Beijerinckiaceae bacterium | reverse complement strand
CGAGCTTCTCCAGCAGCTCGAAGCCGTGGATGATGCCGCGGCCGCCGCAGCCGCGTCCGACCTCGGGGCCGCCGAGCTCCATCGCGTAGACGCCGTCGCGCTTGAAGCAGACGTCGCCGATCGCCACCGCCTCGCCGGCGAGCTTCTTCCTCGTCGAGGTCTCGATGATGGTCGGGCAGGCTTTCCCGCCGAACAGGAGCGAGGTGGTGTCGCTCTTCGGGTCGCAGCCGATCAGTAGGACCTTCTTGCCCTGCTGGGCCATCATGTAGCTGAGGTTGGCCAGGGTGAACGACTTGCCGATGCCGCCCTTGCCGTAGATCGCGATGATCTGCGTTTCCTTCTTCGCCGGCGCGGTTACCACCGGATCCGGCTCGATCGCCGCTTCGGCGCGGAGCGCGGCATTGGTCAGGTGCATGTTCATGCGTTCCTCCAGTCGAGGACCATCTTCAGGCACTCGGGCTCGCCGAAGGCCGTGCGATAGGCGTCGCTCGCCTCCGACGCGGGGCGCCGGTGGGTGATGAGGCCGTCGAGGGAGAGCGCGCCGCGTGCGATGAGTGCGGTCACCGCGGCAAGGTCGTGCGGCCTGAACTCGGCGGCGACCCGGATCCGGGCCTCGCGCATGAAGGCCGGCGGGAAGGCGAAGGAGAGCGGCGCTTCGTAGAAGCCGGCGAGCACGATCTCGCCGCCGGCGCCGAGCCGGGCGATCAGGGTGTCGAGCAGGCCGGCATCGCCGCTGACGTCGGTGATCGTCCCGTAGTCGCGGCGCTCGTCCTGGCTCGGATGAACGACCGGATAGCCGAACTCGCCGCGCGCCCGGACCGGATTGGTCTCCCAAACGGTCGGCATGCCCCCGGAGAGAGTGACGAGCCGGGCGAGCAGCCGGCCGAGCACCCCGTGCCCGACGATCAGCGCGCGCTCGCCGGGCGCGTTGCTCGCCATCGCGTGATAGGCGGTGGCGGCGAGCGCCAGCAGGATCGCCTTCTCGCCCAGGGCCGCATCGACGGCGACCAGCTTCTCCGCCGGTACGATCAGGTGCGAGGCGGCGCCGCCGAACAGGCCGCGGACCGTCCCGAAGCAACGCGCGCCCGGCACGAAGACCGCCTGTCCGATGCTCAGACCGGAACCCGCGGGCGCCGACTCGACGGTGCCGACCGACTCGTAGCCCGGCACCAGCGGGTAGCCCATGCCGGGAAAGCTCGGCATCCGACCGGTCCAGAGTAGGCGCTCGGTGCCGGTGGAGATCCCGCTCCAGGTGACCGCGACCACCGCGTCGCCCGCTCCGGCCGGGGTCAGCGTCAGGCGGTTGAGCGCCAGCACCTCCGGTTTTTCGAGAACGACGGCGAGCGCGTCCATGTGTCCGGTGCCTCTTCCATCCCTGCCCGACTCTCTTGGTCGGCCGATTAGTCATCCTAGAATGACATCGAAAAGCGTCAAGCTGAATTTACACTAGGCGGGCGCTTTCCGGGCGATGATCAAGCGCGTGAGCAGCGGACGACGGGTCTTCACGCTGCGGATTTCGGTAAAACCGGCACCGCGAAGCATCGCGGACAGTTCCGCGGCGGTGCGGGCGCGCCCGCTGCCCATGGCCAGGAGGTAGAAGCCGAAATACGCGTCGCCGATCGGCTCGGCCCCCGGCGTCCCCGCCATGGGCTCGGCCACCAGTAGGGTGCCCCCCGGCGGCAGTGCATCGTGTGCCGCCCGCAGGAGCAGGGTTACGCGGGCGTCGTCATGATCGTGGACGATCCGGACCAGCGAAATCGCGTCGGCGCCGCACGGCAACGGATCGGAGAAGAAGCTGCCGCCGCGGCAGGCGACCGGCAGGCCCGCCTTGCCGAGCCGAGCCTCGGCGCGCGCCGCCACGGCCGGCAGGTCGAACAGCATCAGGCGAAGCTTCGGGTGCCGGGCGGCGGCGGCCGTGACGAAGGCGCCCTCGCCGCCGCCGACATCCATCAGGCAGGCGTGCCGGTCGAGCGGATAGGCGTCGAGCACGTCCTCGGCGATCAGCGCCTGCGAGGCCGCCATCAAGCGGCTGTAGCCGGCGACCGCCTCGGCATCCGCGGCGCCCGGTTCGGCGGCCTTGGCGTAGGGCCAGTAGCCCGAGAGCCGCGTCGGCCCCGATTCGCCGCGCAGCAGCGCCACCGGGTCGGCGAGGTCGGCATAGAGCATGGCGTGATGCTCGATCATCGCCGCCACCGACGGGTTGCCGATCAGCGCCGCGCCGAGGTCGGCCAGCGCCCAGCGCGTGTCGGTTAGCCGGACGATCAGGTCGAGCGAGGCGGCGGCCTTCAGCAGGCGGTCCGCCCGCTCCGGCGCGAGGCAAAGGCGTTCGGCGAGCACCGCGGTGGGAAGCGGACCGGGCCGCAGTGTCTGGAACAGGTCGAGGCGGATGCAGGCGAACAGCACCTGGGAGTAGGTGAACCCGGCGCAAAGGTCGAACAGCGCCCGCGTGTTCCTGCGCGCGATGCGGCGCGTGAGCGGAAACCCGGCGGCCCAACGCTGGAAGCCCGGGCTCGCGACGCGGGCGATGCGGAAGGCGCGGAAGCGCTCGCGGAGGGTGGGACGTGCGCTTTTCCGTGCCCCCTTTGCGGGGAAGGGTGGCCAGCGAGACGGGTCGAGGGAGGGGGGCGCTGTATCTGGACAACGCGCTCCCCTCTCCCGATCCTCGTTGATTCGAGGCCGGCTCTCCCCCGCAGAGGTGGGAGGGAAGAGGCTGGGCATGTTGCTCTCAGCCTGGGAGACGTGGTTCCCGCTCGATCCCGAGAGCATCCGGAAGACCCGCCTCAGGCGAACTCGTGCGCAAGGCTCGCGGGCAGGAACAGGCGGGTCTGCGCGGCGATCTCGGCGCGCAGCGCGTCGGAACCGGGGCAGGTCGGGATCACCTCGATCGCCTCCGCCGAGAGCCGCTTGAGGCGTTCGAGGGCGCCGCCCATGCCCAGAAGCAGCGCGGCGTTCGGCCGGCCCAGCGTCGCGTCGCGGCCGGCGGGCTTGCCGATCTCTTCCTGGCGGCAGGCGACGTCGCGTAGGTCGTCGGCGACTTGGTAGGCCTCGCCGAGGCACTCCCCCAGCAGCCGCCATGGCAGGGGCGTCGCGCCGGCCGCCGCGGCGCCCGCCACGGTGGCTGCGGCGAACAGAGCGCCGGTCTTGGCCTGCTGGTAGTTCGACAGCGCGACCTGCTCCTCCGATTCCCATGCCTGGCCCGCCACGATACCGGCCGGCGAGCCAACCGCGCGGGCGACCAGACCGACGAGGGCCGCGAGCCGGTGCGGGTTGCGGGCCGCACCGCGGGCCAGCGTCTCGAAGGCCAGCACGATCAGCGCGTCGCCGGTGAGAACCGCCAGCGGCTCGCCAAAGGCGACGTGGACTGTGGGTTTCTGCCGGCGCGTCTCAGCGTCGTCGAAGCAGGGCAGGTCGTCGTGGACGAGGGAGGCACAGTGCAGGAGCTCGATCGCGGCGGCGGCGGATTCGGCCGCGGCCGGATCATCGTCGCCGCAGGCGGCTGCCACGGCCAGGCAGAGCCGCGGCCTGATCCGGTGACCGCCGGGGAAAACCGCGTAGCGGATCGCCTCCGCGAGCCGCGGCGGCGCGCCCGGCGCCTCGGCGTAGGCGACCGCGTTGTCCAGGGTGCGTTCGATGCGCTGGCCTGCGTCCACCGTGACCTCCCGTGTCAATTGGCGTTGACTTTTTAAAGTGTCATCTATGATTGACACTTGTCGGCCCGGAGATCAATGCCGGATCGTCGGGCGGAGTGACGGGTGGATGGGAACCGAGCGGGTTGCGGTGATCGGTGGCGGCATCGGCGGACTCGTCGCTTCCCTGCGGCTCGCCGTCGCCGGATGCGACGTGACGCTTCTCGAGACCGCCGACGTGCCCGGCGGCAAGATGCGCAGCGTCGCGGTCGGCGGCACCCGGATCGAGGCTGGACCCACGGTCTTCACCATGCGCTGGATCCTGGACGAGATCTTCGCCGAGGCCGGTGCAGCGCTGGACGACCGCGTCGCGCTCACGCCCGCGCGCGTCCTGGCGCGGCATGCCTGGAGCGCGTCCGAACGCCTCGACCTATTCGCCGACATCGACGCTTCGGCCGACGCGATCGCCGCCTTCGCCGGCCCGCGCGAGGCCGACGGGTACCGCCGCTTCTGCGCCCGCGCCGAGCAGGTGTTCCGCACCCTCGACGCATCGTTCATCCGCGGGTCTCGGCCGGGGCCCGTCGATCTCGCCCGCCGCGCCGGCCTGTCGGGCCTGGGCGACCTGTGGCGGATCCAGCCATTCGCCACCCTTTGGGGCGCGCTCGGCGACTATTTCCGCGACCCGCGGCTGCGCCAGCTGTTTGCCCGCTACGCGACCTATTGCGGCTCCTCGCCTTATCAGGCGCCGGCCACGCTGATGCTCGTCGCCCATGTCGAGCAGGCGGGCGTCTGGTCGATCGAGGGCGGCCTGAGCCGGCTGGCCGGCGCGGTCGCCGACCTGGCGCAGGAGCGTGGAGCGTCGATTCGCACCGGCGCGCATGTCGCGCGCATCCTGGTCTCGGGCGGTGCGGTCTCCGGGATCGAACTCGCTGGCGGGGAGCGGATCGCAGCCGACGCGGTGGTGATGAACGGTGACGTCTCCGCGCTCGCAGCCGGCCTTCTCGGGCCGGAGGTCGTCCGCGCCGCGGATCCGGTGCCGCCGACCGAGCGCTCGCTCTCTGCGGTGACCTTCTGCCTGAACGCCCGGACCGAGGGCTTTCCCCTGGCGCACCACACCGTGTTCTTCTCGGGCGACTACCGGGCAGAGTTCGATGCGATCCGCGGCGGGCGGCTGCCGTCCGACCCCACCACCTACGTCTGCGCCCAGGACCGGACCGGCGATGCGGTGCCGCACGGATCCGAGCGCCTGCTCTGTCTCGTCAACGCGCCGGCCACCGGCGAAAGACCCTTCACGGACCCGGAGATCGACGCATGCGAGCACACGATGCGGGCACGGCTGGCAGCTTGCGGCCTGACGATCTCGGCGGCCGAGACCGTGACCACGACGCCGGCCCTGTTCGGAACCCTGTTCCCGGCGACGGGGGGCGCGCTCTACGGCCGGGCCTCGCATGGCTGGAGCGCGACCTTCAAGCGAATGGGCGCCCGGACGCGGCTGCCGGGCCTGTATCTGGCGGGGGGCAGCGTCCATCCGGGGCCAGGGGTGCCGATGGCGGCGCAATCGGGGCGGATCGCGGCGGACACGCTGCTGGCGGACCTGAGAGCGGCGCGCCCCGCTTCGACACGCCCGTCGGTCGCGATGGCTACGTCTGGTGGTACGTCGATGCCTTGAGCGCCGACGGGACCCAGGGGCTCACCATCATCGCTTTCATCGGCAGCGTGTTCTCACCGTACTACGCCTGGGACGCCACCCGGAATCCGTTCGAGCATTGCGCCGTCAACGTCGTTCTCTACGGCGCCCGCGAGAACCGCTTCTGCATGACGGAACGCGGCAGCCGCGCCCTGTCGCGCGATGAGAAGCACATCCATATCGGGCCGAGCGGGATGGCCTGGGACGGCACGGCGCTGACCATCACCCTCGACGAGTCCACGGCGCCGATCCCTTCGCGCGTGCGCGGCACCGTGAAGCTCTATCCCGGCGGAATTACGCCCGGACCGTTCACTCTGGACTCGCGCGGCGCGCATCGCTGGTGGCCGATGGCCCCGTCCTCGCCCGTCGAGGTGAACCTCGACGCGCCCGCAGTCCGCTGGTCCGGCACCGCCTATTTCGACACCAACCATGGCGACGAGCCGCTGGCCGAGGCCTTCACGAGCTGGACCTGGTGCCGCGCCGACCTCACGGACGGCGCGGCGATCCTCTACGACGTGCGTCGCCGCGACGGCTCGGGCCAAAACCTCTCGCTCCGCTTCGACCGCACCGGCGCGCGCCGCGACATCCGGCCTCCGCTCGCCGCCACACTGCCGCCGACGCGGTTCTGGCGTGTTCCCCGCTCGACCCGCAGCGACGATGGGCAGGCGACGGTGGTGCGAACCTTCGAGGACACCCCGTTCTATTCCCGGTCCATGCTCTCTTCCACGTTGGCCGGCGAGGCGGTGCGCCCCGTCCACGAGAGCCTCTCGCTCGATCGCTTCTGCAACCCCCTGGTGCGGTTGATGCTGCCGTTCCGGATGCCGCGGCGGGCGTGACGTGGCACTCGGAACTTTGATTTTCGCTGGCCGCATAACCTCGATCTTCCCCAGCCGGAGGAGGCCGTGCGGAAGCAACTCCGGATCGAGATTTCTCGCACGCTCGGGGCACGGGAACGGCGCCGCAGGCTCGACAGGCAAACCGATGGGGCGATGCGCCGGCTGGAGACGGGCAGCATGCAGATCGCAATCGCCGCCTGGTCGGAGACCACCCGCGCCTTCCATGCGCGGGTGTTCGGGCAGGGCCGCGATTCGCGCGACGACGCCAAGGGAATCGCGGCGTTCGGTGACCGCGCTCGGGCCTCTATCCGGGGCGTGACGGGATCATCGCAGCCGCCCGGCGATATGGTCCGCCACGCGCAGGGAATTGGCGATGATCGTGAGCGTCGGGTTCACGGCGCCGATCGAGGGGAAGAAGCTTGCATCGGTGACGTAGAGGTTGTCGAGCTGGTGCGCCTTGCAGTTCAGGTCGAGCACCGACGATGCCGGGTTGGTGCCGAAGCGCAGCGTGCCGGCCTGGTGCGCAGTTCCGCTCAAGGGGATGTCCTTGCCGAGATAGAGCGAACGCTCGAACAGGTAGGTGTAGAGGCCGCCCGGGCGAAGCAGATTTTCGAGCTTGTCGCGCAGGCGGGCATGCGCCTCGCGGTTGGTCTCGCGCACGTCGAGGACCACCCGGCCGTCGTGGCCGAGCATCACCCGGTTGTCGGGGTGCGGCAGGTCCTCGCTCTGCAGCCAGAAATCCATGGAATGGCGTGCCACCATGTCGAAGGGCGCATCGGGCAGGAAACCGGTCCATCTCGGCAACTCCTCGCCGCGGATCTGCTCCGGATGCGTCTTGGCGCACATCTGGATCAGGCCCATCGGGAATTCCC
>CAZZZJ010000156.1:3516-7089 GCA_964658355.1 Beijerinckiaceae bacterium | reverse complement strand
ACGCCGAGGTGCAGGCGATGGGCGGCAACCGCTGGGACACGTCGAGCCTCGTCGCACGCCTGGAGCGCTGACAAGCCTCAGGCGAACGCCGCCATCGCCGCCTCCGGCTCCAGCCAGCGCCAGTCCGCACCCATCTGGTGGCGGAACCAAGTGAACTGGCGCTTGGCGTAGCGGCGCGTGTCCGCCTGCCCGCGCTGGATCGCCGCTTCCAGCCCGATCGTCCCGTCGAGATGGGCGATCAGGCCGGGCACGCCGTGGGCGCGCATCACCGGCAAGAGCGGATCGAGGCGGCGCGCGCGCAAAGCCGCCGCCTCGTCGAGCGCACCCTGCTGGATCATGGTGCGAAACCGCGCGTCGATGCGGGCGCGCAGCACTTCGCGCTCGGGCACCAGGAAGATCTTCAGCAGCCTGCGTCCCGCGAGCGGCCCCGGAATCCGCGTGTCGTGGAACGCGGCGATCGGCCGGCCGGTGGCGGCCAGGATCTCCAGCGCGCGCATCACCCGCGCCCGGTCGCTCGGCCGCAGCGCGGCGGCACCGGCGGGGTCTTGGGCGGAGAGGTCGGCGTGCAGCGCCTCGGTCGGTCGGCCTTCGCAATCCGAGCGGATCGCCGCGCGCACCGCCTCGGGCACCGGCGGCAGGTCGGACAAGCCCTCCTCCAGCGAGCGGAAATAGAGTCCGGTGCCGCCGACGAAGACCGGCATGCGCCCGTCGAGGCCGGAGAGGAGCGCGTCGGCTTCCCGGGCGAAACGTCCGGCGGAGAAGTTCACGGCGCCGTCGACATGCCCGTAGAGACGATGGGCGACGCGCGCCTCCTCCGCCCGATTCGGCCGGGCCGAGAGAATGCGCAGGTCGGCATAGACCTGCATCGAGTCGGTGTTAACCACGACGCCGCCGTGACGAAGCGCGAGCGCCGTCGCGAGCGCCGACTTGCCCGAGGCGGTCGGCCCTGCAATGAGGATCGCCTCCGGCCGCCCCTGCGACGACGCATCCTGTAGCGGCACCACGAAATCCTAGGCTCCGATGACCCTTGTCGCGATCCTGATAGCAAACGAGGCCCGTCCCGCCATCACGGATGCGGTGCTGGCCGAGGCGCGGTCGGTGCTGGCGACCACGCATCAGCCGCGCATCCTGCACGGCGAGGTCGCGGCCGAAATCCTGCTCCCGGGCGCCGCTTCGGCGGCGCAGGCGCTGGCCGAGCGCCTGCGCACGGCGCTGAATGGCGAGCCGATCGACGTGGCGGTGCTCCCCGCCGACGCGCACCGGCGCAAGCGCCTGTTCCTGGCGGACATGGATTCGACCATGATCGAGCAGGAATGCATCGACGAGCTCGCCGACACGATCGGCCTGAAGCAGCAGGTCTCGGAGATCACCGAGCGTGCGATGCGCGGCGAGATCGCCTTCGAGCCCGCCCTGCGCGAGCGCGTCGCCCTGTTGCGGGACGTGTCGGCCGGCGTCGTCGAGGCGCTGATCCGCGACCGCCTGACGCTGACGGCCGGTGGCCGGACGCTCGTGCGGACGATGACAGCGCACGGCGCACGGACCTGCCTCGTCTCGGGCGGCTTCACGCTGTTCACCGGGCCCATCGCGGACAAGCTCGGCTTCGACGAGCACCATGCCAACCGGCTCGGCCTGTCCGACGGGCGCCTGACCGGGCTCGTCGATGATCCGGTCGTCGGCCGGGCGGAGAAGCGCGCGACGCTGATCGCGCTGCGCGATCGCCTCGGCCTCGATCCGGCGGAAACGCTGGCCGTCGGCGACGGTGCGAACGACCTCGACATGCTCGGTGAAGCCGGGCTCGGCGTCGCCTTCCGGGCCAAGCCCGCAGTCGCCGCCGCGGCGCGAGCCCGCATCGAACACGGCGACCTCAGCGCGCTGCTCTACCTGCAAGGGTACATGGCGAGCGAGTTCGTGGCCTGATCGCGTTCAGTGCAGGCTGCGGGCCAGAGCGACGACGGCGCTGAGCACCACGACCGTCTGGAAGCCGATCGTTCCGAACATCCATTTGATGATGTCCGATTTCGTCGCCTCGAGATCCGCCTTCGTCGAGAGGCGGAGGCCATCGAGGTCCACCTTCGTGGAAAGCCGTACAGTATCGAGGTCCGCCTTCGTGGAGAGACGTAGGGCTTGGATGTCGGCTTTCGTTGAAAGGCTCAGGGCGTCGATGTCCGCCTTCGTGCACAGACGCACGGCTTCGAGATCTGCCCGGCTCGAAAGCTTCAGCGTCTCGAATTCGGTTTTCGTCGCAACATGCAAGGCTTCGATATCGGATCTCACGTCGTCGATATTGGATTTGGTCGGAATGCTACCAGCGAACACCTCGGCCAGGGCGTTGGATATGGCTTCCGCCTGATCCGGCGTCAGGTGGGCCTTGTCGCGCAAACTGCGCGCGAATTTCAGAGTGTCGAAGGCGACGGCGTTCACAAGCGAAGCGGCTTCACAAGCATCTCTGACCGCGTCCACCGTGACCGGTTCCCAAGCGCTCGCAAGGCACCCTTCCGCCTTGACGCGAAAAAACAAGAAAAAAAGCCGCCGCCCTGGTCGGACGGCGGCTTTCTATCCTTGACTCCCCGGAATGCTGGATCAGTCCAGCCCGATCGCCACGAACCGCACGTCTCCGGTGGCGCTCGCGACCAGAAGCAGCACAGATTTGCGCGAATCCTTCCGCAGCGCTTCCACGCGCTTGGTCACGTCGGCCGGCGTGTTGACCGCCTCCTGGCCGACCTCCACGATGACCTCGCCGGGCTGGATGCGCTTGTCGGCAGCCGTCGAATTCGGGTCGACGCGGGTGACGACCACGCCCTTCACGCCGTCCTTGATGCTGTACTTCTTGCGCAACTCGTCGGTGAGACCGGAGAGGTTGAGCCCAAGCGCCTGACGCGTGGTGCTCTCGGCCTCGGGCTGGCGCAGGTTCGCAAGCTGCGGCTTGTCGCTGTCCTCGAGACGGCCGAGCGTGACCGCCTTCGTGCTCTCCTCGCCCTTGCGGACGACGACCACGTCGACCTTCTGCCCCACGGGCGTCGAGGCGACGATGCGCGGCAGGTCGCTCGATGCCTTCACCGGCGTCCCGTTGAACTTCACGATCACGTCGCCGACCTCGAGCCCCGACGTCCTGGCCGGACCTTTCTCGTCGACGCCGGCGATCAGCGCCCCCTTGGCGCCCCCCTTGAGGCCGAGGGCTTCCGCGGTGGCGTCGTCCACGTTCTGGATCCGGACGCCGAGCCAGCCCCGCCGGACTTCGCCGAACTCGCGGAGCTGGTCGATCACCGGCTTGGCGGAGCTCGATGGAACGGCGAAGCCGATGCCGACGGAGCCGCCCGTGGGCGACAGGATCGCCGTGTTGATGCCGATCACCTCGCCGTCCATGTTGAACAGCGGACCGCCGGAATTGCCCTTGTTGATGGCCGCGTCGGTCTGGAGGTAGTTGTCGTAGGGACCGGACTCGATGTTGCGGCCGCGGGCCGAGACGATGCCGGCGGAAACGGAGCCGCCGAGCCCGAACGGGTTGCCGATCGCGATCACCCAGTCGCCCGCGCGCATCTTGTCGGAATCGCCGAAGGGCACGGCCTTGAGCGG
>CAZZZJ010000156.1:0-3416 GCA_964658355.1 Beijerinckiaceae bacterium | reverse complement strand
TCGACGGTGGTCGAGGCCGAGATGTTGACGACCGCGTCGTCCACCTTCTCGGCGAGGTCGGCCAGCGATTCCGGACCCTTCGCATAGGCCGGCATCGCCACGGACGCGGATGCGATCAGGATCGCGGCGGCGGCGGTCCGCGCGGAGCGTCGGAACCGGGCGAAGGAGTGCGCGGGTGCGCTCGCGGCGGGGTGCATGATCGACCTCTTCAAGAACGCGTTCCCGGATTCGTTTCGTGCCGTCCGCGGACGGATGGCGGTTCGAAGGCCGCCTTTAGATCGTCCACGGCCCGCCCCGTTCAAGGGCGGGCCGAGGTCACGGTCAGCGATTGGCGCCGGTCGAGCCCGTCGTCGAGGACGGATCGCTGCCGCGCGGCGCGCCGCCCTGCGCCGCCTTGCCCTGCGGATCGCTGAAGTAGCGGAAGAAGTCCGAGTTCGGGCTCATCACCAGCCGCGTCTCGGAGCCCTTCAGCCCGGTCTCGTAGGCCTGCATCGAGCGGTAGAAGCTGAAGAAGCTCGGATCCTTGCCGAAGGCCTCGGCGAGGATGCGGTTCTTGTCGGCATCGCCCTGGCCGCGCAGCTTCTCGGCCGTCTGCGTCGCGTCGGCCAGGATCACCGTCACGTCGCGGTCGGCCTTGGCCTTGATCGTCGCGGCGATCTGGTCGCCGTTGGCGCGGATGTCGGCGGCCTCGCGCTCGCGCTCCGTCTTCATCCGCCGGTAGACCGCGACGCTGTTCTGCGCGGGCAGGTCGACGCGGGTCATGCGCAGGTCGACGATCTGCACGCCGAGCGCCTTGGCTTCGCGGTTCACGTCCTCCTGGATCTGGTTCATCAGGCGGGTGCGCTCGGTCTTGACGATAGCGTCGCGGGTCGAGCGGGCGAGCACGTTGCGCAGGGACGAGTTGGTGAAGCTCGCGAGACGCTGGTTGGCCAGCGCCACGTTGTTCACCGACTGGTAGAACCGCAGCGGATCAATGATCCGATAGCGGGCGAAGGCGTCGACCTCCAGGTTCTGGCGATCGGCGGTCAGGAGGGTCTGCACCGGCAGGTCGAGGTCGAGAACGCGCTTGTCGAACAACACGACGTTCTCGACGAAGGGCAGCTTGAAGTAGAGGCCCGGCTTGTCCTCGCCGGTCTGATTGAGGACGGCGCGGACGCGGCCGAACTGGAGCACCAGCGCCTGCTGCATCTGCCCGACCGTGAAGACCGAGGCGTAGAAGGCGAGTGCGAGGGCCGCGGCGAGGATCGCCGCGCCTGTGCGGATGGCCTGTGCGTTCATCGGGCCGCTCCGTTCGTCTGCGCCGGGACCGGGGTGCGGGATCCGAACTCGGCCAGCGGCAGCACGGGCACCACGCCGGCGGTGCCGTTCGACCCCGAGCCCGCCACGCCCTGGTCGATGATCACCTTGTTCACGGAACCGAGCACCTTCTCCATGGTCTCCAGGAAGATCCGCTCGCGGCTGATCGTCGGCGCGAGCTTGTAGGAGGCGTAGACCTCGTCGAAGCGCGCGGCCTGTCCGGTCGCGTCCGCGGTGGCCTTGGTCTTGTAGGCCTCGGCGGCCTGGACGATCTGCGACGCCCGGCCCCGTGCCTGCGGGACCTCGCGGCTCGCATAGGTCTTCGCCTCGTTCTGCGCCGTGTCGGCGTCCTGCTGCGCCGCGTTCACGTCGATGAATGCGGGCCGGACTTCCGGCGGCGGGTTGACGCTGACGAGCTGCACGACCTCGATGCGGACGCCGGCGCCGTACTCGTCCAGCGCGTTCTGGGTGATCTCCTTCACCTCCTGCGCGACGCTCGACTGCTCGTTGGTCAGGATCGCCTGGATGTTGCGGCGGCCGACCACCTCACGCATCGCGCTCTCGGCGATCGCCTTGATCGTGCCCTCCGGGTTCTGGAGGTTGAACACGTAGTCCGAGGCCTTGAGGGGGTTCACGCGCCACTGAACCTCGAAGTCGAGGTCGACGATGTTCTCGTCGCCGGTGAGCATCAGGCTCTCGTCGGGCATGTCGCGCGAGCGCGCCTGCGTCCCGCCGGCGGACCGGAAGCCGACCTGGATCGAGTTCACCTGGCCGACATTCGGCTTGATCACCCCACCGACCGGATAGGGGAAGTTGTAGCGCAGGCCTTCGCCCTTAGAGCCGACGTAGCGGCCGAAGATCGTCTCGATGCCGACCTGGTTCGGGGCGACCGTGTAGAAGCCGGTGGCGAGCCAAAGGCCCACCGCCAGCGCGCCGATCACCACGAAGCTCTTGCCGCCGCCGAGCGAACCGCCGGGCATGACGCCGCGCAGACGGTCCTGGCCGCGTCGCAGGAGATCCTCGAGGTTGGGGGGCGTCTTGCCGCCACCGCCGCCGCCGCCGCCCCAGGGGCCGCCGCCATTGCCGCCGCCGCCGCGACCCCAGGGACCTCCCCCGCCGCCACCGCCGCCGCCGCTCTGATTGCTCCAAGGCATGCTAGCCGTCTTCTCCTGCCTGCTGCGGGGTTGCCCGCGCGCCATCGGCGCGAACCGCCCCAACGGCCCGCAACCGCGTTCAAACCTGCCCGGACGAGGCAGCCACCGGAACGAGCGGAGGCCTACGCACCTGCGAGGGACCGTCGCCTGCTGTCAAGGCACGGAGGTGGGCATCTGCGGCCCCTTTGGCAACCGCGACCCGACGCCCTTCCCCATCCGTGAGCAAACGTGGTTTTCACGGGATGCGTTCGAGGTCGACGAACGTGTAGGCGTGCTCGTCGTGCGGACCGGCCGGGTGCGCCTCGCGGAAGGTCTCCCGGAACAGCGCACGATCGAAGGGCGGGAAGCGCGTGTCGCCCTCGGGGCTCGCCGCGACCTCGGTCAGCCTCAGGGCATCGGCATGGGGCAGCGCGAGCCGGTAGATCTCGGCACCGCCGACCACCATCAGCTCCTCGGCCGATGCCGCCGCCAATGCCTGCGACCAATCGTGCACCATCTCCACGCCCGCGACCGCGAAGGCGGGATCGCGGGTCAGCACCAGCGTGCGGCGTCCCGGCAGGGGACGGCCGATCGAGGCGAAGGTCTTGCGACCCATCAGCATCGGCTTGCCCATGGTCACCGCCTTGAACCGCTTCAGGTCGCCGCGCAGGTGCCACGCGAGCCCGTTGTCCCGGCCGATCACGCCGTTCTCCGCCAATGCCACGACGAGGGTGATCCGCGTCGGCCGCGTCGCGTCCATCTCCGAGGGAGGCGACATCAGACCGCCACCGGCGCACGGATCGCGGGATGGGGATCGTAGCCTTCGATCGCGATGTCCTCGTAGCGGAAGGCGAAGAGGTCGCGGATGTCCGGGTTCAGCCGCAACCTCGGAAGCGGCTTCGGCGTGCGGGTCAACTGCAGCCGCGCCTGGTCGAGGTGGTTGCGGTAGAGATGCGCGTCACCGAAGCTGTGGACGAAGTCGCCCGG
>CAZZZJ010000155.1:0-7095 GCA_964658355.1 Beijerinckiaceae bacterium | reverse complement strand
TGTCGGCGCCGCCGACGCCCATGTGGTTCGGGACGATGTCGAGGAGCAGCTTCAGGCCATGCGCCCGCAGGGCGTCGGACAGACGGACGAATCCGGCCTCGCCGCCGAGCTCCGGGTTGATCGCGCCGTGGTCGACGATGTCGTAGCCGTGGGTTGAGCCGGGCCGCGCCTTCTGCAACGGCGAGGCGTAGACGTGGCTGATGCCGAGCTTGTGCAGGTACGGGACGATCTTTTCCGCGTCGGCGAAGGTGAAGTCCTTGTGGAACTGCAAGCGGTAGGTCGCGCGCGGCGGCGCCGTAGCGAGGCGCGCGGCGCCTGACCGCGGGCCACGATCCTCGGCCGAAAGCGAGGCGGCGAGCTTCGCCAGCGGCCCGCCGGGGGCAGCGATGGCATTCAGATCGCGGTCGAGCTTGCGCCGCCAGTTCGGATAACCCTCGGTCGAGCCCGGCACGTTGGCCTGGCTCAGCTCGGAGACGACGTCCTCGTACTGCACCGCCGTCAGCATCGACTGGGCGCGGGCGAGGTAGCGTGCGGCGGCCTCGAAGGGCGCCGCGTCCGGCGGCTCGGCGCCGACGATCAACTGCTGACCCGCCAGCG
Source organism: Beijerinckiaceae bacterium (assembly GCA_964658355.1). Taxonomy (GTDB): domain Bacteria; phylum Pseudomonadota; class Alphaproteobacteria; order Rhizobiales; family Beijerinckiaceae; genus Methylobacterium. Next base: position 6,498 of record CAZZZJ010000155.1, on the reverse strand, counting down.
CCTCGGCCAGGCGGCGGCGCTCGGTGACGCGTTCGCTGCGCTCGGCCTCCGCCCGCTCGGCGTCGTAGAGGCCGAGCGACTGGCGCGTGTCGGTGTCGACGCCGCGCCACCATCCGACGAAGGTCGGCAGATCGTGGGTGGTGATCGCGGTGAGCGCGTCGCGCGGATACGCCTCTGGGGCCTTGAACCGCCCGTCCTGCTCACGCTCGAAGGCGAGGATGCGGTAGCTCAAGATGCCGGCCTGCATCAGGGCGTCGGAGAACCCCTCAGGCGCGGTGCCGAGATCCTCGGCGATGACGAGGCACTTGTTGCGGTGGCTCTCCAGCCGCAGAACCGCGATCATCGATTCGAACGGCATCGCCACGTAGGCGCCGTCGCGCGCTCCGCCGCCCAGGGGAATGAGGAAAAGCCGCGCCAGCTGGAACGCGTGGTCGATTCGGATCGCGCCCGCATGGCGCATGTTGGCGCGGACGAGCGCACGGAACGCGGCGAGTCCGTCGCGTTCCATCGCCAGGGGGTCGAAGGCCGGCAGGCCCCAATCCTGGCCCTTCGGAGCGAGCAGGTCAGGGGGCGCGCCGATCGAGACGCGGTCTGCGAAGCGCTCGGGATGCGACCAGATCTCGGACCCGCCGCGGTCTGCGCCGACCGCGAGATCGCGGTAGAGGCCGATCCGCATACCGGTGGCGAGCGCCTTACCTGACGCCTCGGCGAGCTGGCGGTCAGCCAGGTACTGAAGCCACGCGTGGTAGGCGACCGCCTCGCGTTGCTCCGCGGCGAAGGCGATGACCTCCTCGGTTCCGGCGCGACGGAAGCCTTCGGGCCAGTCGCCCAGCCATTGCGCGCCCTGCCCCTGGAAATGCGCCGACAGCGCTTCGAACGTGGCGTGCGATTCGAGATCCTCGCCGCCCTGCTCGCGGAAAGCCGCGAAACCAGCATCCGTGCCGCGCCGCGCATCCGACTCCGTCCAGTACGCCTGGAGCACCGGCGAGAGCACGTCCCAGACGCCCTGATGATCGACCAGTGCGGCACCGCGCAACGCCTCGATGCGGGGCGCCATCTCGGCAAGCAACGTCTCCGCCTGCGAACCGGAAAATCCGGGCAGGCTCGTCGGCGCGATGAGCAGGGTCTCGAGAAACAGGCGCGAGGACGGCGAATAGGGCGAGATCTTCGACCGGTCGGCCGCAAACAGCGCATGAACCGGACTCAAACCCAGGAACGATGCGCCGCGCAGTCCCGCATCATGCGCCGCTTGGCCGGCATCGGCGTAGGTGCCGATGCCGAGGTTGGTGTCCGAGCGCAGGCCGTAGAGCTGGGCCGCGAGGCCCCAGTCGCTCGCGCCCTCGTCTGCGTAAGCGCGCGGCCGCCAGCAGCGCTGCGGCGCGGCGATGATCCAGGCCTCGGCATCGCGGTCGCCGAGCGTGACGGCGAGGTGATGGTAGCCCGGCGTCAGGGGCGGCAGCTCGAAGGTGGCTGCCGCACCGGACAGCGCGGCCCGGCCTTCTCGCCCGACGCCGCGCTCGTCGACGAGGCGCCAGACCAGGGTGCCCTCGCCCTGAACCGGTACGCGCGCGGCGCGGCGCGCCTCGACCGGCAGCAAGGGCGGGATCAGGCCGTTCCGAAGGGCTTCGACCTCGCTCAGGCTCCTGGCGATCTCGTCGTCGGTCTCGACAGCGAAGCCGAGGGCGGCGAGCATGCCGCGGCGGACCGACAGGGGCGTCTCGACCGGCTTGCCGAAGGCGTCGACGTAGCCATCCGCGATTCCGGCGAGGTCCGCCAGACGTTGCAAGGCGCTGTTCATCGGGCCGCTCCCGTCAGGAACACACCCGTCCAGGCGGGCAGTTTCGCTCCGGAACGATCCGGTGCGTTGGTCCAGACGAGCGTGTCGCCGCCGATCTCGACCGAGAACGGCGCATCGCCCACATTGGCGACGAAGCGCAAGGTCCCGCCTTCGTAGGTCCAGGTGCAATCGACGACGTCGGGACGAGGCGTCGCTGCCTTCGCGCCGCGATAGCCGGACTTGGCGAGCGGCACCACGACGTCGCGCCGGAGCCGCAGCAACCGGGTGGTCTCGGCCAGCACCTCGCGATGCGGCGAGCGCTCGCGCTCCGACCAGTCGAGTTTCGAGGCCGCGAAGGTCTCAGCCTCGGTCGGGTCCGGGATCACCGAGGTGTCGTCGGCGAAGGCCGCGAAGCTCTTGAACTCCTTGCGGCGTCCCTCGCGCACGGCCTTGTTCAGATCCGCGTCCGGCGAGAAATCGACGAAGAACAGGAATGGCGTCGAGGCCGACCACTCCTCTCCCATCCACAGCATGGGAATCTGCGGGCTGAGCAGGAGACCGGCCCGCGCGAGATCGAGCTTCGACGGATCCGCGAGGTGGCTGAGGCGCTCGCCCAGCGCCCGGTTGCCGACCTGATCGTGGTTCTGGAGAAACGTGACGAAGGCGGTCGGCGGCAGGTGGGCCGAGGGCTCGCCCCGCGGATGGTCGTCCAGCGTCTTGAACGGCTCGCCCTGATAGGCGAAGCCCTCGGAAAGACACCGCGCCAGCCGCTCGACCGGCTTGTCGCTGAAGCTCTCGTAGTAGCCGGACTCTTCGCCGGTCAGCAGCACGTGCCAGCAATGGTGAAGGTCGTCGGCCCATTGCGCGTCGTGCTGGCGCGGTTTGCCATCCGCATCCCGCTCCAGCCAACGGGCCTGGTTGGCCTCGTTCTCGAGCATCAAGTGGATACGGCGGTCCGGAAAGGTCTGCCTGACCGTCTCGCCGAGCTCGGCGAGGAAGTGCTTGGGCGAATCGTCGAGGATCGCGTGGACGGCATCGAAGCGGATGCCGTCGAAATGGTATTCCTCAAGCCAATACAGCGTGTTCTGGATGAAGAACTGCCGCACGGTGTGGCCGCTCTCCTGGCCGTCGAAATTGATGCCTGCGCCCCAGGGCGTCTGGTGGCGCTCGGTGAAGAACGTCGTGGCGTAGGCATGGAGATAGTTTCCGGCCGGACCGAAGTGATTGTAGACCGCGTCGAGGTAGACCATCAGGCCGAGCCCGTGCGCCGTGTCGATCAGGCGCTTCAGATCGTCGGGACGGCCGTACGCGGCATCCGGGGCGAACGGCAGCACACCGTCGTAGCCCCAGTTGCGGCTGCCCTTGAAGTCGGCGAGCGGCAGGAGTTCGATGGCGGTGACGCCGAGCGCCATAAGGTCGGGCAGCCGCTTCTCGAGGCCGGCATAGGTGCCCTCCGGCGTCGCCGTGCCGACATGCGTCTCGTAGATCACCGCCTCCTCGAACGGCCGGCCTGTCCAGGCATCGTCGCTCCACGTGAAAGCCGCCGGGTCGATCACCTCGGACAGGCCCGACACGTCTTCCGGCTGGAAGCGCGAGGCGGGATCGGGCACGACGAGGTCGCCGTCGATTCGGAAGCCGTAGCGGGCGCCGGCCGTGACGCCCGGCACCGTCGCGCGGCGCCAGCCCTCACCGGCGTCGGGGATCGCGTGGTCCGTCCCGTCGACGACCAGCGCGACGTCTTGCGCGGTCGGTGCCCAGAGGGCGAAACGGACGCCTCCGTCCGCGATCTCGGCACCGAAGGCCATGGTGTGGGTGCGCCGCATTAGGCCGCCATCCTCGTCGTTCGGGGCAAGGGCCGGTTCGGGCCAGGGGTCGGTTCGGATCGCGGACAGGAGCGATGGGTTCGGAAGCCGGCCCCGGCGTGAACAGCCACGTCTGTCACAGAAGGCGGGCGCCCCAGCTCTGGTTCCCCGCACCGCACCTAAAGCGTGCGGATCTGGCGCCGGATCCGCTTCTGCGCTCGGGGGACCCGGCCGAGCGGCAGCGGCGATCGAGAAAAGCGCTCATAAAGCGTCTCGAAAAAGGAGTGTGCCGGCGTCCGAGACAAAGCTTGCGCACGCCCTGGGGGAGGAATAATTAACCGTCTGATATCATTCGTTTTCCCCCCACGTCGTGCCGTCAGCGGTCTTCCGGCGTGGACCGCACCAGACATCGGCTCCGGACGCGGGGCCTTCGCCACACGGATAAAAGCCCTTGGCCGAGAACGACGAAAAGGGGGCCGGCGCGCCGCCGCCCGCCAGCGACATCAAGCCCGTCTCCATCACCGACGAGATGCGCCGGTCCTATCTCGACTACGCGATGAGCGTGATCGTCAGTCGGGCGCTGCCGGATGCGCGCGACGGCCTCAAGCCGGTGCACCGTCGCATCCTGTTCGCGGCCTACGAGAGCGGGTTCCTGCCCGAGCGGCGCTACGTCAAGTCGGCCCGCATCGTCGGCGACGTGATCGGTCAGTACCATCCGCACGGCGACCAATCGATCTACGACGCCTTGGTCCGCATGGCGCAGGACTTCTCGATGCGCCTGATGCTCATCGACGGGCAGGGCAATTTCGGCTCCGTCGACGGCGATCCGGCCGCTGCGATGCGTTACACCGAATCGCGGCTGGCCAAACCCGCCACCGCGCTGCTCGCCGACATCGACAAGAACACGGTCGACTTCCAGTCGAATTACGACGACACGCGCGAAGAACCCACGGTCCTTCCGGCACGCTTCCCGAATCTGCTGGTCAACGGCGCCGGCGGCATCGCCGTCGGCATGGCGACGAACATCCCGCCACATAATCTCGGCGAACTGATCGACGCCTGCATCGCATTGATCGACGATCCCGGCCTCACCATCGAGCAGCTGATCGAGATCGTGCCCGGCCCGGACTTCCCCACCGGCGGATCGATCCTGGGCCGGGCCGGCACGCGCCTCGCCTACGCGACCGGCCGCGGCTCGATCATCATGCGGGCGAAGTCGCATGTGGAGGAATTGCGCAAGGAACGAGAAGCGCTGATCTTCACTGAAATCCCGTATCAGGTGAACAAGGCGACGCTGGTCGAGAAGATCGCCGAACTGGTCAAGGAAAAGCGCGTCGAGGGCATTTCCGACCTTCGCGACGAATCCGACCGCGACGGCATGCGCATCGTTGTCGAGATCAAGCGCGATTCGATGGCCGAGGTGGTGCTCAACCAGCTCTACCGGTTCACGCCGCTGCAATCCTCGTTCGGCTGCAACATGGTGGCCTTGAACGGCGGCCGCCCCGAACTGATGAATCTGAAGGACCTGCTGCAGGCCTTCATCGATTTTCGTGAGGACGTGGTCTCACGTCGTACCAAGTTCCTGCTGAACAAGGCGCGCGAGCGCGCCCACGTCCTGTGTGGTCTCGCCATCGCGGTCGCCAACATCGACGAGGTGATCCGGCTGATCCGCACCTCGCCCGATCCGAACGCGGCCCGCGAGGCGCTGATGGCGCGGGACTGGCCGGCCCACGACATCGCCCCGCTGATCGCGCTTGTGGACGACCCGCGCCACCGGGTCGCCGATGACGGCACCTATCGCCTCTCCGAGGTCCAGGCCCGCGCGATCCTCGATCTGCGCCTGCAGCGCCTCACGGCGCTCGGTCGCGACGAAGTCGGCGACGAGCTGAAGTCGCTCGCCGACGAGATCGCCGACTACCTCGACATCCTGCGCTCGCGCATACGGATCATGGCCATCGTCAAGGACGAACTCCTTGAGATGCAGACGCAGTTCGCCACGCCTCGGCGTACGGTCATCCTCGACTATGATTCGAGCGTCGACGACGAGGATCTGATCCAGCGCGAGGACATGGTCGTCACCGTGTCGCATGCCGGTTACGTCAAGCGCGTCCCGCTCTCGACCTACCGAGCGCAGCGCCGCGGCGGCAAGGGCCGCTCCGGCATGTCCACCCGCGAGGAGGACTTCGTCACACGCCTGTTCGTGGCGTCGACGCATACGCCGGTTCTGTTCTTCTCCAGCCAGGGGCAGGCCTACAAGGAAAAGGTCTGGCGCCTGCCGATGGCCGCGCCGAACGCCCGCGGCAAGGCTCTGGTCAACATCCTGCAGCTTCAGGACCAGGCCGAGCGCATCACCACGATCATGCCGCTGCCCGAGGACGAATCGTCCTGGGAAACGCTGGACGTGATGTTCGCCACTGCCTCGGGCGGCGTCCGGCGCAACAAGCTGTCCGACTTCGTGCAGGTCAATCGAAACGGCAAGATCGCGATGAAGCTCGATCCGGGCGATCACATCGTCCATGTCGAAATCTGCCGCCCCGAGCAGAACGTGCTGCTGACGACCGCCCTCGGCCAGTGCATCCGCTTTCCGGTGGAGGATGTCCGCGTGTTCAAGGGCCGCGATTCCACCGGCGTGCGCGGCATCAGCCTCGGCAAGGGCGACCGCGTCATCTCGATGACGATCCTGAACAGCTTCGAGGCGACGCCGGAAGAGCGGGTCGGCTTCCTCAAGATGCAGCGTGCCGTCATCGGCGATACCGCCCCCGAGGCGGGCGATGCCGACGCCGAGGAGGCGGCGACCGATGCGCCGCTGCTGTCGCAGGAGCGCTATGCCGAGATGGGCGCGAACCAGCAGTTCGTGCTGACCCTGGCCGAGCGCGGCTACGGCAAGCGCACCTCGTCCTTCGAGTACCGGACCTCGGG
>CAZZZJ010000154.1:0-7101 GCA_964658355.1 Beijerinckiaceae bacterium | reverse complement strand
GTGAGGGCATCGACGCCGCTGTCGCAGGCGGTCGCCTGGAAGCCCGCGCGGCGGATCTGGTTGGAGACTTCGTCCCGCCAGCGCTTCTGACGGCCGGCGACGAGGACTTGGATCCCGTAGCAGCCGCCTGCGGGCAGCGTCGGGGTCACGGACGGTGATCCGCTGACGGGTTGCGGCATTCCGCGTTCGACTCGGCGTTCGCGTTGCATCGCAGCATGCTAGGCCGGGACGGAGCCTCGGCGCAAGTCCCACGCCGCCTTTGCGCCGTATTTCCCGGCACGCGCGCCCAGGAAGCGGGCATGCGACCGGATCGGGCAGGCGGTTGACCGAGCCGGGGTGCACGGGGCAACAGGGCCGCGTCGAGGGCGCTGTCGCGACCGCACGGAGATGGAATCGATGTCGTCCGCAAAGTCTCCCCCCGTCTCTCCGCTCGCACCTGCTACGGTGCCGGCCCTGCCGCCGATCCGCGGCGTCGGCCTCGCCACCGCGCAGGCCGGCATCCGCTATTCCGGCCGTACCGACGTTCTCTATGTCGGCCTCGACGCCGGCACCGCGGCCGCCGGCGTCTTCACGCGCTCGCGCTGCCCGTCCGCGCCGGTAGACTGGTGCCGAGAGGCGCTTGCCGGCGGCTCGGCCCGCGTCCTCGTCGTGAACTCCGGCAACGCCAATGCGTTCACGGGATCGCGAGGGAGGGACGCCGTCGCCCTTACGGCGCGCATCGCCGCCGCCGCCGCGGCCTGTGCCGAGACCGACGTGTTCATCGCGTCCACCGGCGTCATCGGCGAGCCGCTCGATGCGACGAAGTTCGAAGGCGTGCTCGCCGACTGTGCCGGCCGCACCGCCGGTGGCGCCGAGGCCTGGGAGGCCGCCGCCCGCGCGATCATGACCACCGACACCTTCCCGAAATGCGCCAGCCGCACGGCCGAGATCGACGGCGTGGCGGTGACGATCAACGGCATCGCCAAGGGCGCCGGCATGATCGCGCCGGACATGGCGACGATGCTCGCCTTCGTCTTCACCGACGCCGCGCTGCCGCAGCCCGTGCTGCAGGCGATGCTCGCCGAGGGAGCGGGAAAGAGCTTCAACTGCGTCACGGTCGACGGCGACACCTCGACCTCCGACACGCTGATGCTGTTCGCCACCGGCGCCGCGGCGACCGTGCCGGTCTCCGACGCCACCGATCCGCGCCTCGCGGGCTTCCGCGCCGCCCTCGACGACCTGCTGATCGCGCTGGCGCAGCTCGTCGCGAAGGATGGCGAAGGCGCGCGAAAGTTCGTGACCGTGGAGGTCGGCGGCGCCGAGAGCGACCGCTCCGCCCATCGCATCGCGATGTCGATCGCCAATTCCCCGTTGGTGAAGACGGCGGTCGCGGGCGAGGATGCCAACTGGGGCCGCGTGGTGATGGCGGTCGGCAAAGCCGGCGAGCCCGCCGACCGCGACCGCCTCGCGATCTGGTTCGGCGACGTGCGCGTCGCGGTGGCCGGGGCCCGCGACCCGGATTACAGCGAGGATGCGGCGAGCGCCGTGATGCGCGCGCCCGAGGTCACCGTCCGGGTCGATCTCGGCCTCGGGGCCGGCCAGGCACGGGTTTGGACCTGCGACCTGACCAAGGGCTACATCGAGATCAACGGGGATTACCGGTCGTGATCCGCTCCGCGCTCGCCCTGGCGACCGGAATCTGCGTCCTGGCGGCGCCTGTCCGCGCCGATGACGCGTGCGCGCGCCAGATCACCGTGACCGGGCGCGCGCAGGCCGCCCAGGCTCCGGACTTCGCGACGGTCACCATCGGCGTCGAGACCAAGGCGGCCAACGCCGCGGCGGCGCTCGACGCGTCCTCGAAGGCCGTTGCCGGCGTCGTGGCGCTGGCCGGGCGGCTCGGCGTCCCGTCGGGGGACGTCGGCACCGCGGCCGTGGTGCTGGAACCGGCGACGCGCGCCGTGACGCGACCGGACGGCACCCGGCAGGAGCAGCCGGACGGCTACCGTGCCGCCAACCGCGTCAGCGTGCAGCTGGCGGATCTGGACCGGCTCGGAGACCTCCTGCGGCAGGCCCTCGATACCGGTGCGAACCGGATCGATTCGATCGCCTTCGGATTGAAGGACCCTGGTGCCGTCGAGGCGCGGCTCCGGCTGGACGCGGCGCGCGACGCGCGGTCTCAGGCCCGGGCGCTGGCGGAAGCGGTCGGCGCGAAGATCGGAGCGCTGTGCCGCCTCACCGTCGGCTCCGGCCAGCCGCCGGAGGTGGCGCAGGCATTCCGCTCTTCCGGAGGGGCCAGGCTGGACGCGAAGCGGGTACCGATCGAGGCCGGGATGATCGCGAGCAGTGCCGAAGCCACGGCGACGTTCTCGGTGGAACCGTGACGGCACCGATGCGGCTGCTCCTCGTCGTCGCCGTGGCGCTGGTCGATCGCGACGGCCGCGTGCTGGTGAGCGAGCGTCCGGCCGGCAAGCAGCTGGCGGGGTTGTGGGAGTTTCCCGGCGGAAAGGTCGAGCCGGGCGAGCGCCCGGAGGCGACGCTCATCCGCGAGCTTGCCGAGGAGATCGACATCCGCGTCGAGGAGCCCTGCCTCGCGCCGCTCACGTTTGCGAGCCACGCCTATCCCGACTTCCACCTGCTGATGCCGCTCTACGTCTGTCGCCGCTGGAGCGGCACGCCGCGTCCGCTCGAGGGGCAGGCGCTCAAATGGGTGCGCCCGCGGGACCTGCGCGACCTTGCGATGCCGCCGGCAGACGCGCCGCTGATCCCCTACCTGATCGACCTGCTGGGGCCTTGAGGCGGCCTCAGCGGAAGCCGGCGACGCGGCGGTCGCGCTTGCGCTCGGCCGCGGGCTGATACGCGATCTGGGCGTGATGGGTGCAATAGGGCAGGCCGGTGATCGAGCGCGCGCCGCAGAACCCGAAGTCCGGCGTGGTCGGATCGCCGATCGGCCAGCGGCACATCGATTCCCGCAGGTCCATGATCGTCACGCGCTGAGAGGTGGCGAGCGCCACGGGCTCGGGCGCCGTCGCCGGAACGGGAAAGTCCGGCGCGGGCCGGTGCGAGAGGATGGCGACGGGCTCGGGCGCCTCGGCCTCGACCACGGCGATCGCCGTCTCGATCTCGATCTCCTGGGCGGGCTTGCGACGGACCGCGGACGCGTCCTCCACCGGCTTCACCACGCGGCCCGACAGGCCGAGGCGGTGCACCTTGCCGATCACCGCGTTGCGGGTGACGCCACCGAGCTGCGCCGCGATCTTGCTCGCGCTCTGGCCGTCTTCCCACAGCTGGCGCAGCAGCGACACGCGCTCGTCCGTCCAACTCAAGATCGTGTCCATGGTCTCGCCCCTCCCGATCTGAACCCGCGGGCTGCCCCGGTCCCGGCAGTCAAGGCGCGGATCGGGCGCGACCTGTCCTCGCGCTCCGGCCTGCTCCCGGAAAACCGGGACGAGGCCGGCGCGAAGCCCGTCGTGCGCGCCGCTGGTCGTCTCCGCCGTACCCTTGGGCACCCGGCGACGAAGGCAGCCTACAGGACCGTTCTCGGGCGATGCAAGGCCGCAGGAACCGGAGCGGGCACTGTCCACCGCCAATGTCCGGGCGCATGCGGACGGCGTCCCGACGTGGCGCGTGTGACCTTCTCGCATCACGAGTGGGCCAGCGGTTGCATTGCCGCCGGGCGCCAGGAACGTTAGTATGGCCAAGCTCGTTTGCGTGCCGTGACGGCCCGGAACGGGCTCGGGATTTTTGGCGATGTCGCGTCGATACGGTTGGCTGCGCGGGTGCCTCGCGCTCGCTGTTGCGGCCCAGCTTGCCGCATGTTCCTCGGTTCCGAGGATTCCCTACACGGCAGCCGAGGCGGCCGTCGCCAGCGTGCCGGGCATTCCCGGCGCCCGGGTCTTCTCGGACGCCTCGGTCGAGACCTTCACCGAGATGGCTTCGACCCCGCAGGGCAAGCGGCAGGGCTTCACCTACCTCGCCCTCTCGGGCGGCGGTGGGGACGGCGCCTATGGCGCGGGCGTGCTGAACGGCTGGTCGGCCTCGGGAACCCGGCCGGAATTCTCGCTCGTCTCGGGCGTCAGCACCGGATCGCTGATCGCGCCCTTCGCCTTCCTCGGCTCCGGCTACGATTCCTATCTCACCGACATCTATACCAGCGGCATCGCCAACACCCTGGTCCAGAGCCCGAGCGTCGTGAACGTGCTGTTCGGCTCCGGCCTGTTCGGCGACGGGCGCCTGCGCGACCTCGTCGGCCGCTACGTCGATGCCGACCTGCTCGCCGCCATCGCCGCCGAGCATGCCAAGGGCCGCCGCCTGCTGGTGGTGACGACGAACCTCGACAGCCAGCGCGCCACGATCTGGAACATGGGCGCCATCGCCGCGAGCGGCGCGCCCAACGCCGTCGACCTTTTCCGCGACGTCCTCACGGCCTCCGCCAGCATCCCCGCGGTGTTCCCGCCCCAGCTCATCGACGTGCAGGCCGACGGGCGCGCCTTCCAGGAGCTGCACGTGGACGGCTCGGTGGTGACCCCGGTCTTCACCCTGCCGCAGGCCCTGCTGCTGCGCGACAAGCGCCTCTCGACCGGCCAGAAGGGGCGGATCTACGTCATCATCAACGGGCGCCTCGAGCCCGAATTCGACGTGACGCGGAACAACACGCTGTCGATCGTCGGGCGGTCCTTCACCACGGCGAGCCGGGCCCGCAGCCGCCAGACGCTGGCTGCGACCTATGCCTTCGCCCGCGACAACGGCGTCGGTTTCAATCTCACCTACATTCCGGAGGACGGGCCCAAGCTCACCACCCCCGACGGCTTCGACACGACGTACATGCGCAGCCTCTACGAAGCGGGATTCGCGCGCGCGCAATCCGGCCGGTTCTGGGAGAGCACGGTGCCGGCGGCGCCGCTGACCAAGGCGATCGTGGCCGCGGCGACGCGATAGGAGCCTGCGCTCGCGCATTTTGCTGCGGTGCGGTAGGGAGGGGGCAGCGCCCCCGCTCCCGACCCGTGACACCACATCATGCTGCAGATCGAAGACCTCACCTTCAACATGTGGGGACGGCGCTTCTTCACGAAGGCCAGCGTGGCGATCCCGCCGGGCGCCAAGGTCGGGATCGTCGGCCGCAACGGCGTCGGAAAATCGACCCTGTTCAAGATCGTGCTGGGCGAGTTCCAGCCCGATTCCGGCACGGTGTTCCTGCCGAAGACCGCGCGCATCGGCGCCGTCGACCAGGAGCATCCCGCGACGCCGGTCAGCCTGATCGACACGATCCTCGCGGCCGACGTCGAGCGCGACAGCCTGTACACGGAGCTCGACACCGCCGCGCCGGAGCGCATGGGCGAGATCTACGGCCGGCTGATCGAGATCGATGCCGACCGCGCGCCGGCCCGCGCCGGCGAGATCCTGGCGGGCCTCGGCTTCTCTGTGGCCGACCTCGAGCGGCCGATGTCGGAATTCTCCGGCGGGTGGCGGATGCGGGTGGCGCTCGCCGCCGCGCTGTTCTCCGCCCCCGACGTGCTGCTGCTCGACGAGCCCACGAACTATCTCGACCTCGAAGGCGCCCTCTGGCTCGAGGCGCGCCTCAAGCGCTATCCGCACTCGGCGCTGATCATCAGCCACGATCGCGAGTTGCTCAACAACTCCGTCGACGCGATCCTGCACGTCGCCAACGGACAGCTCGAACTCTACACCGGTGGCTACGACGACTTCGAGCGTCGCCGTGCCGAGAAGGCCCGGCTCCAGCTCTCGGCCAAGGCCAAGCAGGACGCCGAGCGCGCCCACCTGCAGAGCTTCATCGACCGCTTCAAGGCCAAGGCCTCGAAGGCTGCGCAGGCGCAATCGCGCGTCAAGCGCCTGGCCAAGCTCGAACCGATCGCCACCACGATCGAGGAGCACGTCGCGCCCTTCCACCTGCCCTCGCCGAAGCGCCCGTTGGCACCGCCGCTGATGCACCTCACGGATGTCGAGGTCGGCTACGGGACCGATCCGGCGATCCTGCGCGGCTTGAACCTGACGCTCGACATCGACGACCGCATCGGCTTGCTCGGCGTGAACGGCGCCGGCAAGTCGACCTTCGCCAAGATGGCGGCCGGCGCGCTCGACATCCGCTCCGGGCGTATGACGCGCGAGGGGCGGGTGCAGGTCGGCTGGTTCCACCAGCACCAGATCGAGGCGATGGACCCGAAGGACACAGCCCTCGCCATCATTCGCCGCGAGCGGCCCGAGGACAGCGAGTCGTCCCGCAGGGCCAAGCTCGCGAGCTTCGGCCTCGCCTACGAGAAGCAGGAGACCACCGTCGACTCGCTCTCGGGTGGCGAGCGGGCGCGGCTGCTCCTCAACCTCGTGGCGATGCGCGCGCCGCACCTGCTGATCCTCGACGAGCCGACCAACCACCTCGACATCGACAGCCGCCGTGCGCTTCTGGACGCGCTGAACGACTACGAGGGCGCCGTCATCCTCATCACCCACGACCGCTCGCTGATGGAACTGGTGGCCGACCGCCTGTGGCTGGCCGCCGACAACACCGTGAAGCCGTTCGCCGGCGACATGGACGACTACGCCAAGTTCGTCCTCGACCGGTCCCGGGCCGGCAAGAGCGCGCCGGGGCAGGGGCGCGAGAAGAAGGGCAAGAAGCGCGCGGCCTGATGGGCGGGACCGCGGCTTTCCGCGGCTGCGCAGGCCGGGTCCGTCGTGCGAAACGGGGCGTTAACGACCGGTCTGCGATAAGCGGCTTCCGTGCCCGCCGGCCCGCGGGCGGAGCCTCCGATCGATGAGTTTCGCCGCGAACGCCTATGCACGAACCGCCCGCAGCGCGCTCAGCCCGCGCGAGGCGGAAGCCGCCGTGTTGATCAAGGCGGCGCGGCAGCTCGAGATGGTCCGGGACGACTGGACCAATGAATCGGCCAACCTCGGCAAGGCTCTGACGTTCAACCAGAAGGTCTGGACGCTCCTCGCCTCGGACGCGACCGAGTCCTCGAGCGCCCTGCCGGGCGAGGTGAAGCAGGGCGTCGCGAAGCTGGCGGTGTTCGTGTTCCAGCGGACGCTCGACGCGATGGTCGAGCGCGACCCCGAGAAGCTCTCGGCCCTGATCTCGATCAACCACAACATCGCGTCCGGCCTCCAGGGCCG
>CAZZZJ010000153.1:0-7104 GCA_964658355.1 Beijerinckiaceae bacterium | reverse complement strand
TCAGACCGCGCGGGCCTGGTGCAGCTCCTCGATCTGCTGCTGGGTGTAGCCCAGGTCCTCCAGCACCTCGTCGGTGTGTTCGCCGAGGAGCGGCGAGGACTTGATCTCGACCGTCATGTCCGAGAACTTGATCGGGCTTCCGACCGTCAGGTACGAGCCGAGATGCGGATGGGGCACCTCGACCACCGTGCCGCTGGCGCGCAGGGACGGATCGACCGAGATCTCCTTCATCGACATCACCGGCGCGCAGGGGATGTCGAACTTGCGCAGGATGTCGACCGCCTCGAACTTCGTCTTGTCGGCGAGCCAGACCTCGATCGTGCCGAAGATGTCCATGATCTTGTCCTGGCGGGCGGAGGCGGTTTTGTAGGCCGGATCGTCGATCCACTCCTCGCGGCCGATCGCCTTGCAGATCGGCGCCCAGGCATGGCCCTGGATCGTGAAGTAGATGTAGGCGTTGGGGTCGGTCTCCCAGCCCTTGCACTTCAGCACCCAGCCCGGCTGGCCGCCGCCGCCGGCATTGCCGCCGCGCGGCACCACGTCCGAGAACGTGCCGTGCGGGTATTGCGGGTATTCCTCCAGGAAGCCCAGCGCATCGAGCCGCTGCTGGTCGCGCAGCTTCACGCGGCAGAGGTTGAGCACCGAATCCTGCATCGACACGGCGACCTTCTGGCCTTTGCCGGTCTTGTTCTTCTGGTGGAGCGCCGTGAGGATGCCGATGGCGAGATGCATGCCGGTGTTGGAATCGCCGAGCGCGGCCGCACTGACGGTGGGCGGTCCATCCCAGAAGCCGGTGGTCGAGGCGGCGCCCCCGGCGCACTGCGCGACGTTCTCGTAGACCTTCAGGTCCTCGTAATGGTGGCCGTCGGAGAAGCCCTTCACCGAGGCCACGATCATGCCCGGGTTGAGCTCGTTGATCCGCGGCCAGGAGAAGCCCATGCGATCCAGCGCGCCGGGGCCGAAATTCTCCACGAGCACGTCGGAATCGGCGATCAGCTTCTCCAGCACCTGCTTGCCCTCGGGCGTCTTGGTGTCGAGGGTCAGCGACCGCTTGTTCGAGTTCAGCATCGTGAAGTAGAGCGCGTCCGCGCCCTCGACGTGGCGCAGCTGGTTCCGGGTGACGTCGCCGGAACCGGGGCGCTCGACCTTGATCACGTCGGCGCCGAACCACGCCAGCAGCTGCGTGCAGGCCGGCCCCGCCTGGACGTGGGTGAAATCGATGATCTTGATCCCTTCGAGTGGCTTGCTCATCGTCGGCTTTTCCTCTCTGTGCTCGGCAGATCTTGCTTTGAAGGAAGGCGACACCGTCCGAGGATCGGGGCCGCGTGCGGCGATCGAAGGATGGGTTCTTCTGTGGAACCTCAGACTGCGACTGCGTTGCTTCGGAACTCCAGTTCGTTCAGACGGCGGCGCATCTCGCGCTCCGCGTTCCACCGCTCCGTCTCGTCGCGGATCACGGCGGTGATGCCGGTGACGTTCGCATCGGCGTCGAACAACATGCTCACCGTGAAGGCGATCGACAGGGCGCGACCGTCCTTGTGCAGGGCCGGCACCCGCAGCACATCGGCGCCGTAGCGGGTGGTCCCGGTCCGCATGGACTTGCGGTACCCGTCCCAGTGGCGCTGACGGTGGCGATCGGGCGTGATCAGGTCGAGCGATCGGCCGAGCGCCTCCTCCGGGGCGAACCCGAAGATGCGCTCGGCGGCCGCGTTCCACACGACGATCGCACCCTCTCGGTCCGAGACGACGATTGCATCCCCGGCATGCGAGACCAGTTGTTCGAAGTCGATCGCCGGCGACATGGAGGGCGCTCATCAATCCAGAACAGTCTGTCCAGTGCCGATCATCGATCCGCGCCGGCCTTCGTCGTCGATCGTGCTCCGGACGGCACGCCGCCAAGCGGCACGATCAGACCTCGGTTCAGCGGATGCGCGATCGGCGGGACATGGGTGCTCTCCCTCGGATGGGCACGGAGCCGATCGATCGCTCGCATCGAACGATCTGTCATCGCTCGTTGTGTATATGGTATTTGGTATGCCAGATAGAATCGAGCGTCAAGCCGGCCGCAGGCGGAACGGCCTCGAACCGGTTTCAAATCGCAGATCTGTCAGGCGGTCGTGTCGGGCGCACGGAACGTCGAAGGCGATCGCACCATTCGCCAGAACGGGAAGGAAGTGCGATGACGCCTGAGCCGACCATCACGATCACGCAGGTCGGCGATTACGTCTTCACGGTCGATTTCGGCAAAGCCCTGCCTGCCTTGCGCGTCGACGAAGCGGAGCCCATCGGCGGCGGAACGGGACCGCACCCGGAGCAGATGCTGATCGCGGGAATCGCCAATTGCCTGTGCGCCAGCCTCGTCTTCGCCCTGGGGAAGTTCCGCCAGGACGGGAAGGGCGTGTCGGCGGACGCGACCTGCCGAATCGAGCGCAATGCCGCGCAAAGACTGCGGATCGTCGGCGTCGACGTGCGGATCCGATTGGGAGCCGCCGCCATGGACATGCCGCGGATCGACCGGGTGCTCGAGCAGTTTCAACGGTTCTGCACCGTGTCGGAGAGCGTCCAACTCGGAATTCCCGTTGCCGTCTCGGTGCTCGACGGCACCGGCGCGCCGTTGACGGGATGACGAGCCCGTCGAGCCCGAACCGCCCACTCGACACGAAAGACGTCGCCATGCCGGATGCACACCGAAGCGGAGCCGAGGCGCCCGAGGATTTGGCGCGGCTGTTCAATCAACGGGCCAATGCCGGCGACGTCGAGGGGCTCGTCGCGCTCTACGAGCCCGACGCGGTGCTCGCCGCCGGGCGCGTCGTCGCCACCGGACATGTCGAGATCCGCGCCTTCTACACGGACCTCCTGGCGCGCCGGTCCGACTTCCCGGCCGCCGAAACTCTGCCGCCGTTGCGCAACGGCACGATCGCGATGACGTTCGCGCGGCTCCCCAACGGCACGATCTCGGTGGAGACCGCCCGCGAGCAGGCGGACGGGACGTGGCGCTGGGTGATCGATCAGCTGAAGATCAAGCCCGCCGAGAATCAGACCCGATAATAGTCCCGGTACCAGCGCACGAAGCGTTCGACGCCGGCCTCGATCGGCGTCGCGGGCGCGAAGCCGACGGCCGCGGTGAGATCGTCGACGTCGGCATAGGTCGCCGGCACGTCGCCGGGCTGCATCGGCAGCATCCGCCGGACCGCCTTCACGCCGAGGCTGTCCTCCAGTACGTCGATCAGGTGAAGCAGCTGCACCGGTCGGTTGTTGCCGATATTGTAGAGCCGATAGGGCGCGGTGCTCGTGCCGGGGTCGGGGCGCATGCCGTCCCAGGCTGGGTTCGGATCGGCGACGCGCTCGGCGATCCGCACGACGCCGTCGACCACGTCGTCGACGTAGGTGAAGTCGCGCTGCATCAGCCCGTCGTTGAAGACCGAGATCGGCTCGCCCGCGAGGATCGCCCGGGTGAACAGGAACAGCGCCATGTCGGGCCGGTACCAGGGCCCGTAGACCGTGAAGAAGCGCAGGCCCGTCGTCGGCAACCGGTAGAGGTGGCTATAGGAATGGGCGAACAGCTCGTTCGCCTTCTTGGTCGCCGCGTACAGGCTGACCGGATGGTCGACATTGTCGTGGACAGAGAACGGCATCTTGGTGAGCGCACCGTAGACCGAGCTCGACGAGGCGTAGACGAGGTGCTCGCAGCCGTGATGGCGGCAGCCCTCGAGCACGTTCAGGAAACCGTCGACGTTGCTGCGGGCGTAGGCGCGCGGGTTCTCGAGCGAGTAGCGCACGCCCGCCTGTGCCGCGAGGTGGACCACGAGCCGGAACCGATACTCGGAGAACAGCGCGTCGACGGCGTCGGCATCGGCGATGTCGAGCCGCAGGAAGCGGAAGCCGGCATGCGCCTCGAGCCGCGCGAGCCGCGCCTGTTTCAGGCCGACGTCGTAATAGGCGTTCAGGTTGTCGATGCCGATCACCGTCCGACCGGCCGCGAGGTAGCGCTCGGCGACATGGTACCCGATGAATCCGGCCGCGCCCGTGATCAGTACCGGATCCATGACCCTCTCCGCCTGATGCAACCCGCGTCCACGGTCCGCAGGGCCGTCGTCCTAGCCGATTTTCGAAGCCGGTTGGATGGCCGCCCGGATGCCGCCTTGCGACGGGCCGATGCTCCGTGCGACGGCGTGCGGGTTCGAGGCGCGATCGCGGCGGCGACGTCGCTTCCGGTCCGCAGGGTCGCCGATGCGGAGTACCGAGCCGCATCGGGCGCCGCGAGCGCGATGGGCTGGATCGCCGTTCACGCCGGCGGAATCCGTTCCCGACCGAGGAACCTGGATGCCATGGCAACGGTTCACCCGCCGACGCCGACGCCGAATCCGGCAGCGGTTCCGCTTGAGGCGAGGGTTTCCGCCTCCGCAGACGACCCGAGGACTTCCCCATGAAGAAGCTGTTCCTAATCGCCGCGTCGCTGACGCTCATGTCCGCGACCGCCTTCGCCCAGGGTAATTCCCCCTACAACCGCTCCGGCCCGCAGGCCGGCGGACCGCGCGCCGGCATGGAGCGCGCGATGGGCGCCCCGGGCGGCTCGCCCGAGATGGCACCGGCGATGCGCCCCGGCATGCGCCCGATGTCGCGTCCGATGATGCGCCACCATCGCCGCCACCGCATGATGCATCACCGCCACCACCGCATGTGATCGGTTCGACGTTCGACGAGAAGGGCCGCCCGAGAGGGCGGCTTTTTTCGTTTTCCGAAACTGTTTCTCGCTGAATGCCGAACGGACTGTCTGGCCGTCGCCGCAACGTCGCGAGCCGGGAACCGGCTCCGCCGAGACGGCGAGTCGGATCGTGACGGCGAGCGGTGCGAGCTGGTCGGCGCAGATGCCCCAGCCCCGGTGTAACCCCATCGCCGCGTGCGCTTCCCGGTCGGCCACGCTCCGATGGCGAGCGGTCGCGGTCTAGAGGCAGCCAACCTCGGTCGGTGCGACCGTGACGATCAGCGTCACGGACGGCTTGGCCGAGGGCTCCCATGCCGTGGTTTAGGCGTCGGTGACGACAAGACGGGCATTCTCCGCGACGTCGAGGTAGACGCCGCTGCTCGGGAAGGCATTCCCCTGCAGATCCTGCATCGTGACGACGCTGGTGCCGCACGGCCGGACGTCGAGCGCCGCAGAGGGCGTCGTGTAGGGCAGGGGCGCGAACCAGCGCCTCAGAAGGGTCCGGCTCCGTCCGGCACCGGTAGACGGCCGCCGGGGTCGCGGGAATCAGACGCGTGAGGACGAGGTCGCGCTCGGCGCCGGAGACATCGGCGTTTGCAGGCTCGCGCATCGGATCTCCCCGGTCCGGTCCACCGCTTCCAACCGGCGTCGCTTGTCGGCGCCTTCACCCGATCCCTCCAGTCTCGGGAGGCGGCGCGCACCGGCGCGATCGCTGACATTGGAAGCGCAGGGAGCGGTTAACATCGTGGTAACCATAACCGCCGAGAAACCGACCGAGAACGAGGCGCCCTCCGCATGCGTCGCGTCGATTTCCGAGGGGAGAAACGATCATGGCGCCCGGTTACGTGATCGCCGCCTGTCTCGAAGGCGCCGGAGCGATCGGGATCGTCCTGGCCCTTCGCCTGCTGCAGGTCGAGCATCGCGCCAGAGCCGCCGAACTCGCCCGCTTCCTCCGGTCAGGGCAGATCCCGGATGCATTGCCGCCGAAGGTCCGTCCGATCGGGGCCTCGCGGCCTGCGCCCTCGATCCGCTTGACGGAGGTGATGCCGCCGGCCGGCCGGATCGACCCATCCGATGCTCTACTCGCCCTTCGAAGCGCCTACGGCACGCCGGTGCGCTGAGGCACGGCGCTCCTTCGGTCCCGTCAGCGCAAGAGGGCGTCGAGCCCGAAACCGCCAAGCACCACGAACGCCAGCGTCATCAGGAACTTCAGGTCGTCGAACGTTTCGGTCATGGCGGTCGCCTGGTCGTGTCTCGGGGGCCCGACGCTTGTCAGGTCGATGCCAACATCCGCGATCCCACGGCTTCGAGCGAGTCGTTTCAACGTTCGTTAACCGGCACATGGGGCGATTCCGGAAAACGAGCTTCACGCTCGGTTAACACCTTCGCCGATCGCCGTCCCGCCGCTAACCATATCGCTCGGAAAAGCCCCGGCCGGCCGGAACGGCCATAGCCGGAACCCGAGCCGCACCTGAGCCGTTGCGTGCGTACGAACCGACGGCGCGTCTTAATCGACCGCTCGGCCCGCGCCCGACCAGGGATGCGGGCCTTTTTCATAGGCGACCCGTCGCTTGGCGGCTGCCCGTTCCGATCGGAGTTCCGTGATGCGCAACCTTCTCCTCACCATCATCGTGCTCGTCGTGGGCTTCGTCCTCGTGGCCATGTACGTCGCGCCGAACCAGCCCGGCTTACGGGTTTGGTATCGCGACAATGCCTGTGTCCATCTCGACAAGGTGAGCCCGCAGATCTGCGCTCCGATCCGGCAGGCCGAGGGCGCCGACAAGGTCTGAGGGGTGGCGTCGTACCTCTGGCGCGCCGTCGACTGGGCGTTCCGCGATCGGCGCACCGGTGCGATCGTGATCGGACAATGGCCCAACCTTCCGTTGTGGTTGTTTGCCGGCCTGTCGGCTTTGCGCTGGCTTCTCGTGCCCGACCTCGTGCCGGACCTTTGGCTGCGGGTCGCATCTGGCGCTGCGCTCGCTTGGTGGGCCGCCGACGAGTGCCTGCGCGGTGTCAACCCCTGGCGCCGCTTTCTCGGATCGGCCGTCATGCTGTGGCTGGTCGTCTCCGCCATGCGGATGCTCGCGTTCTCGGGCTCCGCCGTTTGACCGCCCGCCCGTGTCGAGCGAGCGCGGTGGTTTTTACGTACCCCTGAAACTCGTAGTTGCCTCTACAACCAATTCGGTCGATAGGGATTCGGGTGATGGGTCCGTCCGCACTCTCTGGCTTCCGCCCGGGCATAGACAGGTCGTTTGGACGATCGAAACCGATGGCAAACCCGGGAATGTCTCGCCTCATGCAGGATGGCTCGTGTTCTCCCAAGAGCCTGGAGGTTCTGAGCCGGATCGCCGAGGTGCTCGAGCTCTCGGTCGCGGACTTCTATCGGCTCGATGCCCAAG
>CAZZZJ010000152.1:0-7132 GCA_964658355.1 Beijerinckiaceae bacterium | reverse complement strand
GCGTGCCGTCGAGGACGACGCCGTAGCGCCCGTCGCGGCCGACCAGGGTCAGGTCGGCGCGGCCCGGATGGGCACAGCCCTTGGCGCAGCCGGAGACATGCGCCGTCATCCCACGAGCGGCGAACGGCCGGAACGCCTCGGCGAGCCTCGCGGCATCCGCCCCGGTCGGGGTGGAGCCGGATGCGCAGGCCGGCGCGCCGGGGCAGGCGGCCACCGCCCGGCGCGGATCGTCGGGGGCGGTGACGAAGCCGGCGGCGGCGAGCTCGGCGAGGGCGTCGCCCCGGCGTTGCGACCGGGCGCCGTGCACCCGAAGCACGAAGCCGCGCGTCGGCGAAACCCGGATGTCGTCGGCCGCCTGTGCGTCCGCGACCTCGGCCAGCCGATCGAGCATCGCCGCCGTGCAGCGGCCGAAGGGCGCGTCGAGGTGGATCGAAGACGGAACGTCGAAGAACTTTGCGGTTATCCCTTCCCCCCCTGCGGAGGAAAGCGGCTCGAGACCCTCGCAGACGCGAAGCCCAACCTGCCCTGCGGAGGGGAGAGGGAGACGCGCGTCGACGCCGGCGCCGAACAAGTCTTGCACGAGGCTCGCACGTTCGACCGCTGCGAGATCGCGGACGCGGCGGCGACCAGTTGCCGAAAACGCGCCCAGCAGCACCGCGACCGCCGCGGCGGCCCGCGCCTCGACGCACGTCGCGATCCACGTCACGCCCGGGTCGTCGGCGAGGCCGATGGCGGCGATGCCCGGCTCCACCGCCCGCACATGGATGTCGGCCGCGATTTGCGAGGGATCAATCCGATCGTTCTCGATCAGCACCAGCGTCTTCGCCGGCAGGCCGGCGATCGCGAGGCCTCGCGCTTCGATCGTGCGCGCGATGCCCAACACGTCGACCGCCTCCGCGACGATCCCGGCGAGCGGGCTCGTCAGCGTCAAGCGTTGCGGGCCGCCATCGTCGCGCACGTCGCCGAGGCCGGCCGCTTCGAGCGCGGCCACGAGCCTGGAGCGGGTGGCGTCAGTAACTCCGCGCAGTTGCAGATTGGCGCGGGCGGTGACGTCGACATGGCCGTTGCCGAAGTTCCGCGCCGCGTCCGCCACGGCCCTGAGTTGCGCGCACGTCAGGATGCCCAGCGGCGGATGGATGCGCGCGAGCAGCCCGTCGCCGGTCGGCATCGGCCGCGCGAGACTGGGGCACCAACCGCGGCGGCTCGGCGCATTCGGAAGGACCCGGCGGGGCATGCTCATTCCGCCGCCTGCGGCATCAGTTCGTCGGCCGGCATCGCGTTGCGGCGGCTGGTCCAGAGGCCGCGGGCACGGGCCTCGTCGAAGCGCTCCAGGATCGCCCGGGTCGCCGCCGGGTTGGCGGCGCGCAACGTCTCGAACGTGTCGGCGTCGGCGATCCACGCACCGTAGAGACGTTCGAAATCGGCATCGCTCACGGCATCGGTGGTGGCGGCGAGCACGAACACCGCGTCGAGTCCCTGGGCCAGTTCCTGCGCGCCGCGATAGCCGTGGCGGAGCTGTCCGGCGATCCAGCGCGAGTCGGCGAGGCGGCCGCGGACGAGGCGCGCCGCATCCTCGCGGGCCGTGCGCGCCTTCGGCTTGTCCGGATTAGAAGCGTCGAGGCTGTAGAGCGCCGGGGTCGCGCCACCGCATGCGGCAGCCGCCGCGAACCCGCCCATCGCATCGGCGGCGGCATCGCCGTCGAACAGGTCTCGTTCGGCCACGTCGAAGGCGTGGAGGTAGGCGTCGGCCTGTGCGACCCGCTCGGCGAAACTCGCATCCGCCCCTTCGACATCGCCGTAGGCATGGCTGCTGGCGGCGAGGTAGGCGCGGCCGAGCTCGTCGCGGTCGCCCCAGGCTCCATCGAGCGCCGTCTTGGCGGCCCCAGCGCCGTACCGGCCCGGCGCAGCGCCGAAGATCCGGGCCTGTCCCTCGCCGCGACGCCGCGCGGCTGCCAGCGGGTTCTCGTCGTCGTCCTCGTCGCGCTGCGCGACCGCCCGCGCCGCGCGGTCGAGGAGCGCCAGGGTGTCCGGGAAGGTGTCGCGGAAGGCGCCGGAGACGCGGCAGGTCACGTCGATTCGCGGACGGTCGAGCAGGGCGAGCGGCAGCACCTCGAAGCCGGTGACGCGGGTCGAGGCGTGGTCCCAGGTCGGGCGGACGCCCATCAGGGCGAGCGCGTGCGCCACGTCCTCGCCGCCGGTGCGGAGCGTCGGCGAGGCCCAGAGATCCATGACGATCCGGGACGGGTACTCGCCCTCGTCCTGCAGATGGCGCAGGACGATCGCCGCCGCGGCCTTTTCGCCCAGCAGCGTCGCCGCCCGGGTCGGCAGCGCGCGCGGATCGAGCGTGGTGAGGTTGCGGCCGGTCGGCATCACGTCGGTTCGCCCGCGCGAGGGTGAACCGGCGGGGCCTGGCGGTACGAAGCGGCCGTCGAGCGCCGCGAGCAGGCCGGCGCGCTCGGATCGCGCACTCGCGACGACGGTGTCCGACTCGCTCTCCGCCGCCCGGCCGAAGACGTGCAACCCGTCGCGGAAGGCGGTTTCCCCGAGGTCGCACAGATGCGCGTCGAGTGCCGCGAGCGCGTCCACCATCGGCGTCTCGGCACCGACGCCGGCGCCCGCGAGGAGCCCCGCGGCTTCGGCGTCGTCGAGGATGGCGCGCGCGATCAGGGCCGCGCGCCGCGGATCGAGGACGCTGGCCGAGGAATATTCCTCCACGAGCTCGCGCAGGCGCGCCGCCTCCGGACCGAGGCCCGCGGTCTCCACCGCCGGCGTCAGGTGCCCGAGTGCGACGCCCCCGAGCCGGCGCTTCAGCGGCGCGGCTTCGCCGGGGTCGTCGACGATGAACGGATAGATCACCGGCAACGCGCCGACGGCGCGCGCCGGCCAGCAATTGGGGGAGAGCGCGACGGCCTTGCCCGGCAGCCATTCGGTGGTGCCGTGGGTGCCGAGATGAACCAGCGCGTCGAAGCCCCGGCGCAGCCCGAGATGGAAGGCGAGGTAGCCGTGCGTCGGCGGCTCGTCGGGATCATGATAGCCGGCCTTGCGGTCGTCGGACCGGCCGCGATCGGGCTGGAGGAAGACGGCGATCCGACCCGACGCGACGTGTTGCAGAGAGGGGATCACCGGATCCGGCAAGGTCGCTTCCGTCGTCCAACCCCCGCTGTCGCGAGGTCCAGCATCCCCCGCAAGGACGGGAGGGGGCGTGTCGGTCTGCGCCGTCACCATCCGGAAACGGAATGCGCCGTCCCGGCAGGCCGGATCGGCTTCGGGCTCGCCCCACCGTTCGGTCAGGGCCTCGCGCGAAGCCTCCGGCAGGTCCGCGAGCCAATTCGCGTAGTCGGCGAGCGAGACCGCGAAACTCGGCACGCCGTTCGTCAACGCGCGCATCAGCGCGGCGGCCTCCGGCAGCGATCCGCGCGCGTAGCCGGCCTTCGCGAGATCCGACACGATCGCGCGCGCGCTCTCGGGCGTGTCGAGGCCCACGGCGAAGCCCGCGCGGCCGCCGCGGGCGGGGTAATCGGACAGGACGAGCGCGAGCCGGCGTCGTTCACGCGGTGTCGCGGCGAGGCGCAGCCAGGCAGCGGCACGGTCGGCGAGCGCCGCGATGCCCGGCGGGTAGGGTATGGCGCGGCGCTCGGCATAACCGTCCGTCGCAGCGGATTCTTGCTTGAACGAGATCGGGAAGCTCGAAAGCCGGCCGTCGAACTCGGGAAGCGCAACCTGCATGGCGAGATCGGCCGCGTTCATGCCCCGTGCCGACGCCTCCCAGGCTTCCTGTGGACTGCCGACCGTGAAGGCCTGCAGCACCGGGCAATCGGCGCCGTCGAGGACGAAGGCGGCATCGTCCCGCGCCGAAAACGCGGTCGCGGCGACGATCAGGTCGGGCTTCCTGGCACGGATCGCCGTGCGCACGGCGTCGACCGCTTCCGCGTCCTTCAAGCTCGAAACGGCCATAATCAGCGTACCGATGCCGCGTTCGCGCAACGCGTTCGCCAGTGCGTTCGCCGGCGCGAAGTCGCCGCCGAGCGCGGCCGAGCGGTAGACCAGGATCAAGACGTGCGGCCTCCGCTCTTCGATGCCAGAGGGGCGGTCGGATGCGGCGAGTCCGAGCGGCGACGCGCCCACGGTCAGAGCCGTGTCGAGATCCAGAGGTCCACAGCCCGGACACCACGCGAACCCGCGCGGCAGGGTCACGGGCGGCTCGACGATGGACGAGACCCCGATTTCGGCCGCGAGCCGACCGAGCATTCGGCGCAGGTTCTCGGGGCCGCCCGCGCGGAAATAGGCGTCGAGGACGGGCGCAAGGTCGGGGGCGGTCGAGAGTTCGGCAAGCCGGGGATCGGGCCGGTCGCAGCCGGGCAGCACCACCAGCGGGATACCGGCATCGCGCGCAGCCGCCGCGCTGCGCTCGACGCCGTAGCGCCAGTAATCCAGCCCGCCGAGGCAGCGGATCACTACGATCCTCGCCTTCGATACGACCGTCTCGACGTAGAGGTCGACCGACATCGGATGGCGCAGGCGCGACAGCTTGGCGAGGCGCAGCGACGGGAAGTCGGGTGCGCAGGCGGCATGGGCGTTGGCGACCCCGAGGAGGTCCGAATCGGTGAACGACAGGAAGACGATGTCCCCGGGCTGCTGCCCGAGGTCCACCGCCGCCTCGCCGTCGTCCAGGCTTACCGTATCGATGCGGATCAGGTGCATGCCGGATCAGGCCGCCGATCCGCGGCGCTCGTCGGCCACGCAGCCGACGCGATCGTGGCGCTCAGCTCGGGCATCCTGCCAGGCCAAGTGCGCGTCGATGCTCATCTTGTCCTGTCGGCGAACCTGCATCCCGATATCTGCGGTGATCGTGAAAACGCTCAGTGTAGCGCGTGCCGGGGACAACCCCTAGCCGGCGAGCGCGGTCGCGACCGCGCTCTGGTCGAAACCCTTCAGGCCGATCACGACCAGCGTGCCGTCGCGCGGCTCGTTCGCCGTCCAGGGCCGGTCGAAATGATGGCTGATGCGGCGGCCGACGCCCTGTACCACGAGGCGCATCGGCTTGCCCTCGACGGCGCAGAAGCCCTTGATCCGCAGCACGCCCGCGGTTTCCGCCGCCTTCTCCACCCGCGCCGCCAGGTCGGCGGCGGTGATCGCCGTGCGGACCGGCAGAGCCACGGTCTCGAAGTCGTCGTGATCGTGGTCCTCGCCTTCGCCGTGATGCGAGGGCCGCGCGTCGAGGTCGTCCTCGGCGGCGGCCTGGAGCCCGAGCAGCACCCGCGGATCGATCCGGCCGTGGGCGGTCTCGACCACCTTCACCGCGCGGGGAAGCTGGCGCTCCACCTCGGCCCGGACCGCCGCGAGACCGGCGGCGTCCAGCAGGTCGGCCTTGTTGAGCACGACCAGGTCGGCGCAGAGGAGCTGGTCCTCGAACACCTCTTCCAGCGGGTTGTCGTGGTCCACGGCGGTGTCGGCGGCGCGCTGGTCGGCCAGCGCCTCGGGATCCTCGGCGAAGGCGCCCGAGGCCACCGCCGGGCCGTCCACCACCGCGACCACGCCGTCCACGGTCACGCGCGAGCGGATCGCCGGCCACTGGAACGCTTGAACCAGGGGCTTGGGCAGGGCGAGGCCGGAGGTCTCGATCAGGATGTGCTCGGGCGGGTTCGGCCGATCGAGCAGCGCTGTCATCGCCGGCACGAAGTCGTCGGCGACCGTGCAGCAGATGCAGCCGTTCGGCAGCTCGACGATCGAGTCTTCGGTGCAGCCCTCAATGCCGCACGCGGCCAGGAACGACTTGTCGAAGCCGACGTCGCCGAACTCGTTGACGAGGATCGCGAGGCGGCGCCCGCCGGCATTCTCGACCACGTGGCGCACCAGGGTCGTCTTGCCGGCCCCGAGGAAGCCGGTGACGATGGTGCAGGGGATCTTCGGGACGATGCTCATGGTCTCGCCGATGCCTCAGGCCGCGCGCGGCGGAAACGGGGGGATGCGGGCGACGACGCCCTTGCGGAATTCTTGCGGACGCTGCTTCCAGGGGACGATCCCGTCGGGCGTGCCGGCGTAGAGCCCGACGCCGTCGAGGATGATGCGCGCCGATTCCGCTGGATCCAGGTCGCCGTAGACGTAGGTCCAGCGATCTTCCGCCGCCACGGCGACGGTGCAGGGCCGCTTGCAGACGGAGAGGCACTCGACCGCTTCGATCGTAACCCCGTCGGGCGCCGGCAACGCGCGGAGCGCGTCGAACAGGCGGGCGCCGGCGCGCGGACCGTCCGGCCCGTCGCCCTCCATGCGGCAGGTGGTGCAGACGTAGAGGACCGTGTCAGCCACGTGCGCCTGCCAGGGGCTTCGGGCCGAAGGTCTGCCAGGCGCGCCCGAATGCCAGCCCGATCGCCGCCCAGAATACGAACGCGATGGCGAGCGAGCGCGCGGCGAATTGCGCGGCAAGGCCGGCGGGAAGTTCCGAGGGCGTCGCCGCCACCTCCGGCGCGCCGGCAAGATGCGGCGCGACGATGAGCACGATCCCGCCGAGAATCGTGATCGGCACCCGGCGGATCGCGATGAGATAGATCCCCATGGCGGTGGCCGACGCGGTCATCGCCCACCAGACCTGACGCGCGGCCAGCGGAGCCGCCTCGCTGCCGGGCAGTTCCGGCGGCAGGCCGAGCGCCGGTGCCAGGGCCACGGCCAGGAAGCCGGCCACCGCGAAGGCGAGGCCGCGTTCGGGCGACGGCTCGCGGCCGGTCGCCAGCATCACGGCGCCGAGCAGCATGGCGTAGCCGATGCCGCCGACCAGCGTCGCGAGGCCGGTGAACAGCATGCGCGGCAGGCCCGCCGCAGGCTGCCATTCGGGTTCGGACTTGGAATCGTGATCGTGCCCGGCATGAGCCAGCACGATCGGCAGGCGACCGGACAGCGGGGCGGCGGAGGCGGCAGCGCCGGGCGCGGCCGGGGTCTCGTAGCGCTCGGCCGCGATGATCAGCGGCGAGGTGAGCGCGAGTTCGAGCCCCGTCACGAGGACGGCCGCGAGGAAGCCGGCGGCGAGCGCCGCCGACAGGAGCCGGATGAGCATGGGGGCGCCTGGGTTCAGGCGGTCAATGACAGGGGAAGTTCTGCGTGTGCCGGAAGTCGTGCGCCGCGTTGTGCAGCGCCGAGG